>JAEUKL010000084.1 GCA_016793005.1 Rhodospirillaceae bacterium
GGCTCTGACTTCAAACGACTCGCCAACCTGAACCAAGACGGACTGAGCATCTCAACGCTTCAGGGCGATGTGCTGAACGACGGTGACGTTGCCAAGGCATTCAAGACCGCAAAGTTCAAAGTCGTGATTGATGCATTGGCGCGCGGCAAGGCAGAGCCTGAGTTCTACGAGAACAGCGAGCGCAATATTTCGAAATGGGCCAAGGAAACGGGCGTTACGCAAGTTATCCTGCACAGTTCGGTCGGCGCCGGTAAAAGCAAAGCGATTTATCCGCCGCAGATGTGGGAGCGCATGAAAGACACGCTGCTGGCCAAGGAGGCCGGCGAAAATCACCTGATCGCCAGCGGCGTGAAATACACCATCATTCGTAACGGATACCTGCCGCCCTACGGCACGCCGGCCACAGGCAAGGCACAGCTGTACGAGGATGAGACAAAATTCGCCAGCGTCACCCGCGCGGATTTAGCTGATCTCACGCTGGGCTGCGTCGACAACCCCACGTGCTTCAACAAAATCTATCACGCACACGACGATACGGTGCAACGCCCGCAGCCACGCTAAGGCGTGGCCGCGGCTTCGGGCTTGGCGATGACGCCGCGAATGAGTGCGTTGGGAATAATCGCATCGTCAAACAGGAAGTTGCCGGTCTTAAGGTCGATCCCCGTTTTGCCCATGCGCACGATCACCAGGTCCTTGCTGGGGATCACGTACAGACGCTGACCGCCGGCACCATCGAAGTAGATCACGTCGGGTGCTGCAAAAGGCTCGCTGTGCGGCACGCCTGCGGACACACCTTTGCCATACCCGCGCAGCGGCTCGTAGGTAGTGCCCAGCCAGGTTTGGAATCCGTAGTTGGGATTCACAGCCGATGGCGTGGTCACTTGCCGCATCCAGTCTTCGGCAACAACCTGCTCATCACCGACCTTACCTTTGTTGAGGTGCAAGAGGCCCACGCGCAGCCAATCTTCCGCCGACATTTGCAGGCAGCAGTACGCGCGCGCCAAGCCGCCCTCATGATCCAGGAACACGTAAGCATCCTTGGTGCCAAGTTTGCTCCACAACCGCTCGGACAGGTATTGCGCATAGCGCTTGCCCGTCGTGCGTTCGATCAGGATCGCCAGCATCTGCGGATTGAAGTTGTAGTAGGCAAACACTTTGCCCGGCTCTTCCTCAGCCGGAATCGACAATGTGAGATCGCGGATTTCAGTGCCGAGGTTCAAGCGCAGGAAATGACCCGACGGGCTGGCCGAGAACGGCTGGCGGTAAAGCCCGCTCGACATCGTCAGTAAATGACGAATGGTGATATTCTTGCGCGCATCGTTGGCCCACTCGCTAACGTAGTTGGCCACCGGATCATCAATAGACTTGATATAGCCGTCGGCCAGCAGTTGGCCCACCAGCAACGCGACCACCGACTTGTGCATGGAGGCCGGGTCGGTGCGGTCTTCGGGCTTAAAGTCGGGCCGGTAGTATTCGTACTGCACTTTGCCACCCTGCCAGACCACGAGCGACAGCGAGTCCATTTTCTTTGCGTAGTCGAGGGCGCGGTTCCAGCCTTCCGGCGTAATGGTTTTTTCGCCGTCAGCCGCGCGCGGCAGTGCGGGGGCAGGATTACCCTTCACCACTTCCAGCGGCGAATAGAAATCCACATCCTTCACCTGATCGATGAAGGGCAGACGGAGGATGCGGCCATGATACAGCGGATCGGCGGCATAGAACCCCACGAGGGCAATCGCCCCCAAGGCGACCAAGGCCAACAGCGCTTTGCCGATAAACTTCAAGACACGCATCATCCGTCCCTCTTTGCTGCTCTAGTTACCAGGGCAATGTCGAACCATCGTACACCATGAACTTGCCGGCATCGGCGGCTTTCAGTTCGCCGATCACCTTCTTCATGCCCGTCACCGACGTATCCACATCGATGTCGGCGGTGGGACCGCCCATATCGGTGCGCACCCAGCCCGGATGGATCGGGATGGCTGTAATGCCGCGCGCTTTCAAATCAATCGCCATGGATTTCATGACCGCGTTGATAGCCGCTTTCGAAGCGCGGTACGGATACATGTGGCCCATGTCGTTGCCGGCGATGGAGCCGATGATGCTCGACAGCGTGACAATCTTCTTTTGGCCGCTAGCTTCAACGTTGCTCACAAACGCTTCGGCCACCTTCATGGGACCCATGACGTTGATGCGGTAAATCTTGTCCCAGTCGGCGTAGTTCGACTCACCGAAGGACTGCAAGCCGCCGGGTTCAGAGACAATCTTCGGGCCGTAATAACCCGCAACGTTCAACAGCACGTCGATGGGTTGGCCTTTCAGATCTTTCGCCAACGCATCAATGGTCGCGTGGTTTTCCACGTCGAGCTTGTGCACGGTGACTTTGCCGCCCGATTTGGCGGCAAGATCGTTGAGGTCTTTCGCCTTGGCCGGATCGCGGGTGCAGGCATACACACGCCAGCCGTCTTTGGCGTAAAGATTAAGCAGGCCCCAGCCGAGGCCGCGGTTCGCGCCGGTGATTAAAACGCTTGGCATTGTGGGTATTCCTCCGTGAAAATACTGTCGGGTTGTGGGACGCACGGTATAAGATCGCAACCTATTCTTAGAACCAGTCCGCTGTGAAGATGGGAGCTTGTCCGATGGCGCTCGATGAAATTGTTGCCGAGATGCAAAAGCAGGCCGATAAGCTGAAAGAATTGCATCACACGGTGCTGTTTGACCTGGGCGATGACGGCAAAGTGCTGCTGGATGCGACGAGCCCAGAAGTGAAGATTATCCCCAATCCCGACAGCGACGAGGCGGAAACGACCTTAGTTCTCTCGTCGGAAAACATGGTCAAATTGATGAACGGCGACCTGAACCCCATGGTGGCCTTTACCATGGGCCGCCTGAAAGTTTTTGGCTCGAAGGGCATCGCGCTGAAACTCTCCAGCCTGCTCGATCAGTAGCGCACAGCCCGCCAACCGAGTCGGTAGAATATCGCGTCAACTGTGCACTGCACGCCCACACGCTCACGTTGCGTCTGGCTGCGCCGTCATCGCCGCGTAGCATCTAATCTATTGATCTGAAACATTTTTCCGCGCCTTTATGATTTGCTCTATACGGGTGACGTTAACGTCACTCTGTGACATTGCACTTTCACTAACGGCTACTAACGTAAGCCTTAAGGAGCGGGCAGCCTTTGCGTCACAACAACGCCCACCGGGGATCCAATGAACGTACCGGACTATCCTTGGCTTAAGAATTACCCACCGTTTGCCGACTGGCATACGCCAATCCCCGTGTTGCCCGCCTACGCGGGCTTCCTGCACGCCGTCAAAACCTACCCTGACAACCTGTGCCTGGAGTTCCTGGGCAATTGGTGGACCTACGAAGAAGTGGGCGACATGGCCAAACGCGCGGCCAAGGGGTTCCAAGACATCGGCGTCAAAAAGGGCACGCGCGTAGCCTTGATGCTGCCCAACACGCACTACTATGTCGTGGCCTATATGGGCGCCTTGATGGCGGGCGGCACGGTCGTCAACGTGAACCCGCTCTATGCCGAGCGCGAGCTTGAGCACATGGTGAAAGATTCCGGCGCGGAAGTGCTGGTCACCATGGACCTTCAGCAGATGTATCCCAAGGCGCGCAAGATGCTGGATGTCACCAAGCTGAAGAAGCTGGTGGTCTGCTCGATGACGGATGCCTTGCCAATGGCCAAG
>JAEUKL010000086.1 GCA_016793005.1 Rhodospirillaceae bacterium
GGCGCAATTTATGATCGGGCCATCTCGATGTACCAGCGTGGCGCCGAAGGCAACTTGGGCTTGGCCGTAATCAAGTACTTAAAGAAAAACTACCCTGCACTGGCGCCAAAGCGGGTTCTCGACATGGGATGCACGGTGGGCATGAGTACGCTGCGTTACGTCGAGGCGTGGCCCGAGGCCGACGTGTACGCGATTGATGTGGGGGCGCCCGTACTGCGCTACGCCCACGCGCGTGCCGAGTCACGCGGCGCAAAAGTGCACTTCAGTCAGCAGAACGCGGAGCACACGAATTTTGAGGCGGGCAGCTTCGACGTGGTGGTCTCGACCATTCTGGCGCACGAAACCTCAACCGCCGCATGGCAAAACATCCTGACGGAATGTTACCGCCTGCTGAAGCCGGGCGGCGTGATGGTGCATGCCGATTTGCCGCAGTTCATGGATATCGACGTCTACAGTCAGTTCTTGTTCGGGAACGAGACCCGTTACAACAACGAGCCGTTCTGGAGCACGTTCCGCGGCATGGATTTAAAAGGCGCCATGGAGAAAGCAGGTTTTGCGCCCAACCAATGCTTTATGGATCTGGCCGAAATGACCGACCGTGAGCCGGGATTTCGCAATACGGCCGTGAGCGCCACCGCACGCCTTAAAAACACTGCAGCGGGTGCGGGATTTGGCTGGGGCGTGCAGGTAGGAATCAAGTGAGCCGCGTTTCTGTGAATCTCTTGTAAGCGAATCGTTATGGCCGAGAAAAAACCACGCGAGACAAAATCCGCGACGAAGTTGACGCGTGTTGCGCGCGGCAAGCGCCCGAAAATGTTCGACCATTGGACCGACGATGTGTTCATGTCGATGATCACGGCGCTGACCACCGAAATGATGGTGATGCGCGACCGTCTCGATACGGTCGAACGCATTGCCGCCGACAAGGGCGTGATTCTGAAATCCGAGATCGACAGCTACGTGTTTGATGAAAAGGCGCTGGCCGAACGCGAAGCTGCCCGCCGCGCGTTGGGTGACCGCATTTTCTATCTGGTGCTTCAACAAGCCGAGCGCCACAAAACACCGAAAACCTAAATTATACGCACAATCATCGTATGCGTGAGGCTGAACGGCCAAGCATACGTACGCAAACCATTGGAGAGTGAGATGACCCTTCGCATTTTGCCGATGATGACCGCCTTGTGCGTCGCTTTTGGCGCTCTCATTTCTTCTGCCGCCTCAAAAGACTTCGAGAAGACCGATCCTGCGTCTGTGGGCCTTGACCCAGCCGGCATGGCGCGGCTTTCAACAGACATGAAAGCATTCGTCGATCAGAACCGTCGCGCTGGTGTGGTGTATGCGGTGATGCGCCAAGGCAAACTTGTGGCGCTGGAGGCCTTTGGGTCCCGCAATATCGAAAAGAACTTACCCATGACGACGGACACCGCGTTCCGTCTTTATTCCCAAAGCCGCGCGGTTACGGCGGCGGCAATTCTGACGTTGTTGGATGAGGGCAAGCTCAAACTGGATGATCCGGTCGCGAAATACATCCCCGAGATTGCCAAGATGCAGGTGATTAAGGAGATCAAGGACGGCCAAGTGGTTGCGACAGAGCCGCAGAAAACGCCGATGACCATCCGGCACTTGTTCACCTATACGTCGGGCCTGGGTTACGCGGCGGATTGGCCCAAGTCTGTCGGCATGAATCAACGTGATATTCTGTCGCTGGATGGTGACCTGGCCCTGACCATGAGCAAGCTAAGCCGTTACCCGCTGCTAACCCAGCCCGGCGAGAGATGGATTTATGGATTTTCGTCGGATGTTCTGGGCCGGGTGGCGGAAGTTGCTTCAGGTCAGAAGTTGAACCTGTTCTTGAAAAACCGTTTGTTCGACAAGATTGGCATGACGGGTACCGACTTCTGGGTGAAGGACCCGGACATGCTGGCGGAAGTTTATGGGCCCGATGTCAGTGGGCCGAATGCCCCCAACGCATTGATGCGCAAGGCGTCACCCGCCTCATCCACCTATACGAAGCCCGGCACGTTGTTTTCTGCGGGCGGTGGACTGGTGTCGACGGCCACCGATTATTTGCGTTTCATGCAGATGCTGTTGAACGGCGGCACCTTGGATGGCGTGCGCGTTCTTAAGCCTGAAACCGTGAAAATGATGCTGACGCGCCAGACAACACCGCAGCAGGGTTTGGTTTACTGGTACAACCACAACTCGTCGGCCACCTTCCGCGGTTACGCCTGGGGTTTGGGGATTGGCATTCGCGCTGCGGAAGGACCACACACCATTCCAGGCTCTGACGGCGATGCGGCGTGGGGTGGACTTGCAAACACCACTTATTTCATCGATCCCAAGCAGCAGATTGTGGCGGTCGCTTTATCGCAATATCTGGGTGACGATGCCGAGGCGTTGGCGCTGACGTTACGCAACGGCGTCTACAGCGCGATTCAGCACTGATTGCAGCGCTATCATTCTTTCAGCGTCATTTCTTCAAACAGCAGACCCTGCGCCGCGAGGACAATGTTGTTCACGCGGTCGGTGTGGGCATAAACGCTGGTGAAATTGACCAGGAAAATGGTCGGCGCCAAATCATGCAGCTTGGTCATGATGTCTTGCAGCATTTTTTCACGCACGGGCGCATTCAGTTCCACGTTACTGGCATCAATCGCAGACTCAAGTTCGCGCGCACAAAACAGCACGCCCGGTTTGCGACACGAGTATTGCTCGATCGCGCGGATGGTATCGTTGTAGGAGGCTGCGTTCCACGTGGTTGAAATAATGTCCGCACCGCCCCAATCGGCCGAGCTATACATACGCACCCAGTCTTGCGGCAGCACGGGGCGCACTTCCAGGTCAACACCGACTTGGGCCAGATCGGTTGCGACTTTCTGGTAGATGGTCGACGCTTCCGTGGGGCCTGACAGCACCACGCGCGCCACAAGTTTCAAGCCTTTGGCGTAACCCGCTTCGGCCAGCAGCGCTTTGGCCTTGGCAACATCATGCGGGTAAGCGGCAACCGCGGGGTTGTAACCCGTCACACCGGGAATAGCGCCTTGGCCTGCGGGCTTGGCGGTGCCGCGCAAAATCACATCGGCAATGGCATTTTTATCAACCGCATAGTTCAGGGCTTGGCGCACACGCACATCTTTCAAGGCAGCCCCCGCCGCATCGGTATTGCGCAACGCCAGCGCCATGATTTGCGGTTGCTGCTCGATGTAGGTTTTAAACCCCGCCTCTTTCACCAGTTCGACATCCTCAGGGCCCAAGCCTTGCGTCATGTCGACCTTGCCGCTGGTCAGTGCCTGCATGCGGCTGACGGGTTCTTTCAGCGGATAGAGTTCCACGCGCGTGATCTGCTTGGGCGCGCGCCAGGATTTGGGATAAGCCTCGATGATGGTTTTGCCCGTGCTTAAGCCCCAGTCCTTCAGCACATAGGCACCCGTACCGACCGGCGCTTGCGTGAAGCCTTCAACGCCCATCTTTGTCCACGCTTGCGGGGCCACCAGCAAAATCAACGTCATGCGCTTGGGCAGCACCGCATCTGTTTGCGTGGTGATAAGATCGACCGTCAAGTCATCAACAATACGCACGTCGGCAATGCCGCGCACTTCGGTGGCGATCAGTTGGCTGCGGGCCTCGGGGCTTTTCAGCCAATCAATCGCGAACTTGACAGTGCCGGCGTTGAAGGGCTCGCCGTTCGAGAAGAACACATTGGGCCGGAGCTTGAAACGCCACGTGACTTTATCAATCGGCTCCCACGACACGGCCAAAGCCGGCTGCAATACGCCGCCTGGGCCAATGCGCGTCAGCGCATCAAGTATTGTGGTGCGGGTGTGGCTGGCTGATTGCGCAATGGAACCATACGGATTGCCCAGTGCCGGCGGATGAGCCGCTGAAGCAATGCGCAGTGTTGTGGCCTGCGATGATGTGGAAAAAGCAAAGGCGCAAAAAGCAAGGGCATAGGCAGCGCCAACCGTGAATGTGCGAAACCCAGCTTTGATCATGATACCCTGCACCCCATCAACAGACGCGCGATGATAAAGACCAGCTCAGCCCTGCGACTACCCCCAACTGTGGCAAGTTCACCAATCGAGCGCCGCGAGCCTGGCTTGCGATGCTTTAACTCGCAAGTCTGCGCTCAAGCTGATCCAAGCGATCAGCTCCCCAGAAGGGCTCGCCGTCCATCACGAAATAGGGCGCACCAACCATGCCGTCGGCCACCGCCGCATCAAGGGCTGTAATGATGGCGCGTTTGGCGGCCCCGTCAGCGGCAGCCGCCTGAACCGCATCCACCGTAATGCCGGGTAGCGCGCGGCAAACGTTGGCGATCTGCTCAGGGTTTACAACGTCTTCGCCGCGGCCGAAGATGGCCATGGAAATTGTTTTGGCGAAACGGCGCGCCAGCGCGTCGTCCTGCGCCTTCAGCGCCCAGAACATCAGGCGCGCAAATTTCACGTCGGGCGGAAAGCTGGACGGCAGCGCGCTGGGAAGGCCTGCAAATTCGCAGCTGCGCGTGAAGTCCAGCGCCAGGTATTTCAGCTTCGACGGAATGGTGGGCGGCGGCACAATTTTCTGGGCCTGGAACAGATGCCCCAGCGAAATCACCCGCCAATCAACGGTACGGCCATACTTGGCGGCCAGGTCGTCAATCTTGTGAATCGCGATGTAAGAAAAGGTCGAGTTGAAATCGAAATAGAACGTAATGGGCGTGGCCATAAGCGTTCCTTTATGCAATCGCCGCAACAGCGCGGCGCGCCATAACATTCACAAGATTGGCACGATATTCAGCCGTGGCATGCAGATCCGTGTTCAAGTTATCGGCAGACACGGCAATGGCTTTAATCGCATCTGGCGCAAAGGTTTTCGATAAAGCCGCTTCCATGTCGGGCATGCGAAACACACAAGCGCCCGCCCCGGTCACAGCCACGCGAATTCCGTGCGCGGTTTCAGCCACCATGACACCCACCACGGCATACCTTGACGCTTCGTTGCGGAACTTCGCATAGGCCGCACGCTTGGGTACCGGGAACGACACCTTCACCACAAGCTCGCCCGGCTCCAGTGCTGTTTCAAACAAGCCTTTGAAGAAGTCATCAGCCGTGATTGTGCGGGTGTTGGTGTGAACGGTCGCATTGAAACCAACGATAGCCGCCGGGTAATCGGCGGATGGATCGTTGTTGGCAATCGAGCCCCCCAGCGTGCCGCGGTTGCGCACCTGCGGATCGCCAATAGAAGCGGCGAGATCGGCGAGCGCGGGGATGTGTTTTCGAACATCGGCTGAGGCCGCTACATCGGCGTGGCAGGTCATGGCGCCGATGGTCACCACGCCGTTTGCAACACTGATGCCCTTAAGGTCGGGGATCGCCCCAAGATCCACCAACGCGCTGGGCTGCGCCAAGCGCTGCTTCAAGGTCGGGATCAGCGTCATGCCGCCGGCGAGGTAGCTCGCGTCATCGTTGCCGGCACGTTTCGCGGCAGCGTCGGCTACGGATGTCGGTTTGATGTAATCAAAGCTGTACATCTTAAGCGACCTTCACGCCCATGTTTTTCGCACCCAGCAGCACCGCGTTGACGATGCCCTGATAGCCGGTGCAGCGGCAGAGATTGCCTTCAAGCTCATGGCGCACTGTTGTTTCATCGAGTTGGTCAGTCTTGTGGCGCTCTGCGATTCCAAGGGCCGTCATCACCATGCCGGGCGTACAGAAGCCGCATTGCAGACCGTGACACTCTTTGAAGGCTGCTTGCATGGGGTGCATGCCATCATCCTTGGCGACCCCTTCGATTGTGGTTACGGCTTGGCCGTCGGCCTGCACCGCCAGCATGGTGCACGATTTAACGGGCCTGCCGTTCAGATGAATGGTGCATGCGCCACATTGGCTGGTATCGCAGCCTACGTGTGTGCCAGTAAGATTGAGTTGCTGGCGCAGGAACTCGACCAAAAGCGTGCGCGCCTCGACGGTCGCTTTGTGAACCGTGCCGTTTACCGTCACCGAAATCGTCGTCATCGCAAAAACCCAACCGCTACCAAGCCGATAATCATCGCCAGCACCATGACGCCGAAAATCCAAACAACGGCTGTGTTGTATTCAGGCGTTTCGATCTTAAGTTCGTTTGGCGCGCCGGGCTGACGCGCGACGTTATCTGATGGCTCTGCCGGTGTCATGGGTGTTTGGTGTGTGTTGGGTGTTTGCGGCGCATCAGGCAAAAGCGCGTTCTCGGCCTTTGCCGCAGCCAGTTGCCCAAACTTCTGAAAAAAATCATCGGCGAGTTTTTTTGCGGTCGAGTCGATCAGCCGCGCGCCGATTTGCGCCAATTTACCACCCACCGACGCATCCACGTCATAGCTGAGTGTCGTCCCTCCGGGCGCATCGGTCAGGCGCACCTTGGCGCCCCCCTTGGCGAACCCTGCCGCACCGCCCTTGCCTTCACCCCGAATAGTGTATCCGTTCGGTGCATCAATATCCGACAGCGTGACCATGCCTTTGAACGACGCCTTCACGGGGCCGATCTTGGCCGTCACGGTGGCTTCGATTTCCGTGGGCGATAAGCGGTTGATCGCCTCGCAGCCCGGGATCGCGGCTTTCAGCACGTCGAGATCGTTTAAGGCCTCCCACACGGTCAACCGCGGCAAAGCGATGAACGATTCACCCTTCATATCCATGAAAATGACGCTCCGAACACGGGGGCTGCCCTGCACATGCAGCGAGCACAGGGGGCTGAAGCCTCGGTATAGGGCGTGCGGGGCCCTTTTTCAATGCACGGCGCTGATCGGTTGATACGCTGGCTATTTTGCTTTTGTGGCCCGGCCTTTGCCGATTGCTTTACGTCCGAACTTCGCGCGGACCGCATCCATGGCTTTTTCGATGCCAGCGTGATGTTTGGGCCCATCAGAGAAAAAGTCGGGTTGATCGGCCAGATGCGCATCACATAAGTCTTCAACACCGATGCCAATCAGACGATAGGGCGTACCCCTGGCCTCTTTCAGCAGCATTGCCTCGCCGGCACGGAAAATCATTTCAGCCAATTGTGTTGGCGATTGCAGCCGGTGGTGGCGCGAGATGGTTTTAAACTTCGATGTTTTCAGCTTCAGCGCCACGCTGCGTCCGGCCAGTTCGTTTTTTTTCAAACGTTCGGACACGCGCTCGGACTGAATCCATAACTGACGGCGCAGTTCAGCCGCAGCGGTAATGTCGCTCTCGAACGTGGTTTCCGACGAAATGGATTTAGACTCGCGCTCGGTATGAACGCGCCTGGAATCCTGGCCGCGCGCCAAGTGCGCCAAGTGCGCGCCGGTTTCGCCATAGCGCAACGCCAGTTCTTCCTCGGGCCGGGATTGCAGATCGCCGATTTTGAAGAATCCATCAATCTTCAAGCGATCCGCCAGCGATGGCCCCACGCCCGGAATGCGCGTAATCGGCATATCGTGCAGGCGGGAAACCGCGTCATTGCGCCCGATCACGGCAAAGCCGCGCGGCTTATCTAAATCCGAGGCGACCTTGGCGAGAAACTTGTTGTAACTGAGGCCAATCGACACCGTGATGCGCACCTGACGTTCGATTTCGCGTGCCACCCACGCCAGAGTCGCCGCCGGGCTGCGCTGAAACAGCGTCGTCGTACCAGTCAGGTCCAGAAACGCTTCGTCCAGCGAGAGCGGTTCAACAAGCGGTGTTGCGCTGTCGAAAATCGCGCGTACCTGTCGGCTGGCTTCGGCATACTTGGCCATGTTGGGCTTGATCACCACGGCCTGCGGGCACATCTGCAAGGCCTTGTACATCGGCATGGCCGACCGGGGGCCGAACTTGCGCGCCACATAACACGCGGTTGACACCACGCCGCGCTTGCCGCCGCCAATCAGCACAGGCTTATCGGCCAGTGACGGATCATCGCGCTTTTCGATGGCGGCATAGAATGCATCGCAATCGATATGCGCTAGCGTTAACGCCCCCAGTTCGGGGTGGGACATCATACGCTCGGACCCGCAATGGGCACAGACCGGCTGTTTCTGCGTGACTTCCGTCAAGCAGTCACGGCACAGCGCAACCACGGATTTGGTATTCTTGGCAGACATAACGACCTTACGATCATATCGTCCTTACGATAACGCCTTCGAGCCCACTGAACAAATTGGTCGGTTTTCGTATAGGGCCTCCGTTAAGAATATCAGGCAAAATATTCGGTGTTTTTTGTAACCACGCTGGTGACAAAGGGGCTTTAACGCCTTAGCTATCCGGGATACTTCGGCGAGGCCCGTTTTTAGGGCGTTTTCAGCATCTTTTGAGGATTTCCAGGTGAGCGATCATCCACACGGCGGCGGCGGACCAGGACGTTGGGGCATGCCCGACCGGCCACGCAGCAAGAACCTCTCGTACCTGAAGCGCACCTGGAGCTTCATGCAGCCCTACACCAAGCAGTTGGTCTTTGCCGGGACCGCGCTGGTGTTCACCTCGATGGCGACACTCAGCATCGGCGTGGGCTTAAAGTTTCTGATCGACCGGGGCTTAAGCGCCGGTGATGCAACCTTCCTGAACCTAGGCTTCCTGGTACTGCTGGGGATCATTCTTGTGATCGCCACCGGCACTTATGCGCGCTTCTATTACATTTCGTGGGTAGGTGAGCGCGTTGTCGC
>JAEUKL010000122.1 GCA_016793005.1 Rhodospirillaceae bacterium
GGTTGGTGACCGTTGTGCGTTTGCCAACCTGGGAGTTGCCCACGATATTCAAGGCCCCGCTGGCAATGAAGCCGATGACCATCAGGACCAGGGCCCTTTCGATCAGCGTGAAGCCGCGTCCCAGGGTCATCCCTGGCCCCGGCTGCGGTAATCCTGCGATCCACGTAAAGCGTTTCATACCGCTATCATATTGGCATGGCTTGGTTTTAGGAAGTCGCCACGATCACCACCGAGGAGGGTGGCAAGGGCTGCGCGTACCCGTCAAAGCCGATCTCGCCAGCTTGTGGCGGCCATCACCGTAGAATCTGAGCCAGTGGGCCTGTTTCTCCCTGACCCTTGCGGAAAGCCCCTGTAGCCCCTAGAAACTGCGGTGTTTCCAGGGTGTCGGAGCGTAGCTCAGCCTGGTAGAGCGCCAGCTTTGGGAGCTGGATGTCGGAGGTTCGAATCCTCTCGCTCCGACCACTTTTCATATTTATTTCAATGCGTTACGCGCTATAATAGGCCTATTGTCGTAACCTCTGCAAAGTCAGCCAAGGGGGCTTTTGATGACCACGTCCGTGCGCATTTATCGGCCGACCAAAACCGCGATGCAATCGGGCCTGCGCAATACGCAGCGCTGGCTGATGGACTTCGAACCCGGTGACGCGCAAGTCGCCGATACCTTGATGGGCTGGGCTGGTAGCCACGACACCACGCGCCAACTGCGCATGTACTTCGAAACGAAGGACGAAGCGGTGGCCTTCGCCAAAAAGGAGGGCTTCGAATACCGTGTGATCGAGCCGCAAGTGCGCCCGCAACGTCCGCGTGCCTACGCCGATAATTTTGCCTTCAACAGAATCAGATAACCAAAACGCCGCAGCGCTGAGTGGTGCAGGTTGCTGCACATCAGCGCTGTTTTTATGAGTCGATTTTGCGCATTCTTGAGGCCTGTTTTTTAAAAGCATGGGGAAAAGCGCCCGTAGCTCAGCTGGATTAGAGCAGCCGCCTTCTAAGCGGCAGGTCGCAGGTTCGAGTCCTGCCGGGCGCGCCATGGTTTTTTGTCGAGGCACGCAGGAATTCCCACCTTGTGCGCCTGTCTCGATGCGCCGCCGCCTCGCTTGTAGCCGTTTGTTTCAATCGTCGATTTGCATTCGGTAGCTGGTATCCGCATCCGGTTGTTTGGCACAGGCCTAGTGGCGCTTGCGGGCCAGGACTTCACCAGCCGTACAGTTGCCCCCATCAATAGACCTGAGGATATGGCCCACCGCGCGGACAGCGTGGTGGGCACTGGTCGTCCTGCGGGTTACACATGTTTGCGTGCAGTGCGCATAGCCAACGGTATGGTAGTAGAATGCGCTAGTATCTGCCTGCCATTCGTGTCGGCCTCCGGCATTCCGCGCTGTATGGTGACGTATCTTCATATGCCCAACGAGTTGCCGCGTTTAGCGATGGGCCCCAACGTTCGCATGACCAGCGACTTTAAGTTTCCGAATTGGATTGATCTTGGGGCCGGTGTCCCGAGCGAAGGAGACGCGCCGTGAATCAATTAAAACTTCCTCTGCGCCGGCTCGGCGCAACTGGTCCTCAAACACCGGTGCTGGGCTTGGGCTGCATGGGGATGTCTGACTTTTATGGCCCCGCCGACCGCCACGAAAGTATTGCCACGATTCACGCCGCACTTGATGCAGGGATCACGCTGTTGGACACGGGCGACTTCTACGGCATGGGCCACAACGAGATGCTGATCGGCGAGGCCTTGAAAGGCCGTAAACGTGAAAACGCGATCATCAGCGTCAAATTCGGCGCATTGCGCGATCCGGGTTCGGGCTGGAACGGCTTCGACAGCCGTCCGGCCGCAGTCAAAAATTTCCTGGTCTATACACTGCGCCGTTTGGGTGTGGATTATATCGACATCTATCGTCCCGCGCGGTTGGACCCGAACGTGCCCATCGAAGACACGGTGGGGGCGGTGGCGGATATGATTAAAGCCGGCTACGTGCGTCATGTGGGATTGTCTGAGGTGGGGCCAAAGACGTTGCGCCGTGCAGCCAAGGTGCATCCGGTCGCGGACTTGCAGATCGAGTACGCGATTGTGTCGCGGGGAATTGAAGCCGGTATTCTGCCCACATGCCGCGAGCTTGGTATTGGGATTACGGCCTATGGCGTGTTGTCGCGCGGCGTCATCAGTGGCCATTGGTCGAAAGACCGCGATACCACCCATGACTTCCGCGCTCACAGTCCCCGGTTTCAGGGTGCGAACCTGGACAAGAACCTGGCGCTTGTTGAGCGGTTGCGCGCCGTGGCGGCTAACAAAGGGGCCACGGTGGCCCAGATCGCCATTGCCTGGGTTGCGGCCCAAGGAGATGACATCGTGCCTTTGGTTGGTGCGCGGACGCGGGCGCGTCTAACCGAAGCCTTAGGGGCCGTAAACGTCACCCTGACGAAAGCCGACCTCATCCTTTTGGCCGAAATCGTTCCCCCCGATGCGGTTGCTGGAGGACGTTACTCGGACGCGCAATTGGCCGACCTTGATAGCGAAAAGCCTTGATAAGGCGGGTTAGGTAAGGCCGTCGCGGGCCTGCGCCACAAGTTCAAACGATCTCAATCGTTTTACATGATCGTGGCAACTGGTGGTGACCATCACTTCATCGGCTTTTGTCGCCGCGATTAACTCTTGCAGCTTGCGGCCGACCGTTGCCCGTGACCCCACGACTGAATACGCCAGCATGTGCTCGACGCTGCCTTTCTCGCCTGGCGTCCAGTAGTCGTCGATATTCGCAATCGGTGGGGCTAATTGCTGGCGCGCACCGCGATGCATATTGGTGAACGCCATCTGCACTGATGTGAACAGATGTTTTGCTTCGTCGTCCGTGTCCGCGGCCAGCGTATTCACACCGATCATGGCGTAGGGCTTCTGCAGTTGAGTCGAGGGCTGAAAGCGGTCGCGATAGATGTGCAGCGCCTGCATCAATGCATCCGGAGCAAAGTGAGAGGCAAATCCGAAGGGCAGGCCCAAGGCGGCGGCAAGCTGCGCACCAAACAGGCTTGAACCCAAAATCCAGATCGGCACGCGAGACCCAGCGCCGGGCACGGCCTGCACGCGCTGATTTTCTCCGGCTGGTTCCAGGTAGGCTTGCAATTCCTGGACGTCGCGTGGGAATTGCTCGGCACTCACGTTCAAATCCCGACGTAAAGCGCGCGACGTTAGTCCATCAGTTCCCGGGGCACGGCCTAATCCGAGGTCAATGCGCCCCGGAAACAGGGCGTCCAAAGTTCCGAATTGTTCGGCGATCACCAACGGCGCGTGGTTGGGTAGCATAATGCCGCCCGAACCAACACGGATGGTTTTAGTGCCGGCCGCAACATGCCCGATGACGACGGATGTAGCGGCGCTGGCAATGCCGACCATGTTGTGATGCTCGGCGAGCCAGAAGCGCTTATAATTCCATTTTTCGGCGTGCTGAGCCAAATCCAGTGAACTCTTCAGCGCCAACGCTGCGGTGGAGCCTTGAACGATGGGCGCAAGGTCGAGCACGGAAAATGGAATCATACGCAGACGTCCTAAAATGAAAATAGACTGTGCCCGAACATGGTCACCAGGCCCATAGCGATAAACAGGCTGGCCGCCACGTAACGCACCCAGGGGGCATTGACCTTGGCGCCGGCAAAACGGCCAAGATAAACAGCCGGAACGTCAGCGATCAGCATGCCAATGGTGGTGCCGGCCACGACAGATACAAAGTCTTCAAAACGCGCGGCCAGGGCGGCGGTGGCAAGTTGGGTCTTGTCGCCGATTTCTGCCAGGAAAAACGCAACTGTCGTGACCCAGAAAATGCCGAATGTCGTTGCTGCGTCGGTCACTTTTTCGTCGTCGTCCAATTTATCGGGAATCAGCGCCCAGGCTCCCATACCGATAAACAGCGCGCCCAAGATCCAGCGCAGCACATTGGGCGTCACCAGACTGGCAATGAACCCGCCAAAGGCACCGGCCAGGGCATGATTGAAAATAGTGGCCACCAGAATGCCGGCGATAATCGGCAAAGGCCGTTTGAAGCGTGCTGCGAGCAGCAAGGACAGTAATTGGGTTTTGTCGCCCACTTCCGAAACGGCAACGATACCCGAAGAAATCAGAAAAGCTTGCATGACGAAAACAATCCGGGGCCAGGCGAGGTTGCGAAACACATCGATGCAAACTCCTGCGCCCAGCCCGGGATCAGAAGATCACATCAATGGTCTCGCCAAACGGATTTGATTATCCGCTGCGGCCGCCATGAAGCTTTATTGAAAGCCTCAAGTTTGTTGACGGCAGCGCCCCTGATCGGCAGGGCCGACTACTCCCCAAAGAGTGGCGTTGACGTAGCAAGTATAAGGTGGTGCCGCAAGTATTGAATAACATTTCTGAATCAATGGCTTAAGGGTACTCTTGAACTTACGTGGCACGCTTTTCGAAAACCAGTTTCACCGCCAGCGCCCCCAGTACGGTGGCCATCAACCAGCGCTGCACGACAACCCAGGTCGGGCGGCGCGCAAACCAGGCTGCAACGCTCCCAGCCGCAAATACGATCATCAGGTTTACGGTAAAGCTGACGGCGATTTGGACGGCGCCCAACGTCACACTTTGCATCAGGACATTGCCGCGCGCGGGGTCGATGAACTGGGGCAACAGCGAAAGATACAAAACTGCAATTTTGGGATTCAGCAGGTTGGTCAGAAAGCCCATCAGAAACAGTTTGCGCGGTCCGTCGATGGGCAGATCGGTCCGAGGCTGTAGGATGTTCGCTGCGCCGGGTTTGATGGCCTGCCATGCCAAGTACAACAGGTAGGCCGCGCCAGCCCATTGAATCGCCTGGTACGCGAAGGGAACGGCCATCAGCAGGGCTGTGATACCGAAGGCTGCGCAGCACATGTAAAACACAAAGCCCATGATCACGCCCAAGAGCGAGATGAACCCCGCCCAGCGACCTTGGGTGATCGAACGGCTGATGAGGTAGATCATGTTGGGCCCCGGCGAGCACACCAGACCCAACGCGACCAAGGCGAAAGCGGCAAGACTGCTCAGGTCGATCATTCCAAACTGGCCTTTAGGGAACTGGGGATCAGGGAGCAATGGGTGGATTCAGAAGTTGTTCCGCCAAGCCCGGCTGTGAAATGGCGTCCAGCGCTTCGGTGATTTTTTGATCGAACAGCGGCAGTTGAGTGGTCATTTCAGTGATACCCATGGCATCGGTTTCCATGCGTGCCGCCATCTGACCGACGGTTGTCGCGCCGAACTGCAAAGCCAAGCCTTTGATCGAGTGGGCCGTCCTGCGGACTTGGCGCAAATCATTGGCCGAGACATTCTGCTGCATATCGACTTTGTATTTTTGCATGTTCTCGCGAAACGAAGCGACAAGCTTATCGAATTTTTCAAGACCGAGAAGGTCGACTACGGACGCGAGCGTGCCAAAGTCGATGTCGGTAATAGCTGCGGGTGAGCCATTCGATGCGAATGGGGCACCCGCCGTTCCCAGGCCTGCACCGCGCGGGCCAGTCAAACGCATCATTTCATTATCTAAAACTGTCCAATCCACGGGTTTGCCGACCAGGGCATCTATGCCGGCATCAAAATACGTACTGCGATTCTCGTCCACCATATCGGCCGTCAGTGCGATGATCGGTAATGTCGCATAAGCGCCGCCAAGCTTTCGAATCACGCGGACGGCATCCTTACCATCCATCACCGGCATTTGCATGTCCATCAGGACGAGGTCGTAGTTCTGCTGCTTCACAGCTTCGATTGCCAGCGCGCCATTTTCAACCGTATCAACCGCATGGCCTTTACGCTCAAGCATGCTCTGCACCAGGTAGCGTGATGTTTCATTATCCTCGGCGGCGAGAATTCGCAGCGGAACGGCCTTTACCGAGACATTGCTCTGCCGCCGTAGCGCCTGGGCAGAGTGGGCGCGGTCCGGTTGCAGTCGTACCGAGAATGTAAATGTGGATCCGCTGCCTTCACGACTGGCGACGGTAATCTCGCCGCCCATAGCTTCGACCAGGAGTTTACAGATCGACAGGCCAAGGCCAGTCCCAAGGGACCGCGCTGAGGCGCCGCTCTCGGCCTGCACATAGGGCTTAAACAGGTTTTGCTGGTCGGCGTCCGAGATCCCGATTCCCGTATCGCTGACCGAGACGTGCAACACATCATCGCCAGTATCGCCTGGATAGCAATCCGCATTGACCGCGACGGTTCCACGTTCCGTGAATTTCAGGGCATTGCCCGTCAGGTTCACCAGCACTTGCCGTAAGCGCTTCGGGTCTCCCATCATGGTCTGGGCAACACTTTCGCTCACGTCAAACGCAAGCCTGATGCCGCGCTCGGCGGCGATGGGTTCAAGCAACTCATTGACGGATTGGAAGATGTCTGACGGCGCGAAGGTGGCGCATT
>JAEUKL010000149.1 GCA_016793005.1 Rhodospirillaceae bacterium
CGACCCGGCCCAAACCCGCATGGCCGATATGGTGCGGCGCGCTGCAATGCGCGGAGCAGAAGTGGTCAGCCGGCTCCTGTCATTCGCGCGCCGTCAGCCGCTGGACCCAAAGCCAATCAACGCTGCGACTCTGATCAAGGACGTTCAAAGCTTACTGCGTCAAACACTGCCCGAGAATCTGCAACTCGAGTACGTGCGAGCGCCGGGCTTGTGGCACGTCATCGCCGATCCCGCACAGTTGGACAACGCATTGGTCAACTTGGTGATCAATGCGCGCGATGCCATGCCGGAGGGCGGCAAGATCACCATTGAAGTCGCGAATGCAAACATCGACCACGACTACGCCGCGGGTGCAGAAATTCAGCCGGGCCAATATGTGCAAATTGCGGTCAGCGACACGGGAACGGGCATGTCGCCCGGCGTCCTGATGCGCGCGTTCGAGCCATTCTTCAGCACCAAAGGCGTCGGCAAAGGCACCGGCTTGGGCTTAAGTATGGTTTATGGATTTGCAAAACAGTCCGGTGGTCATGTGCGCATCTATTCGGAGCTAGGTCACGGCACAACTGTGAAATTATATCTGCCACGGGCTCCAGGCGTCAGCGATGACCCGCCGGCGCCTTCGTCAGCGCCCATCGCACCGCGCGGCAGCGAAACGATCCTGATGGTCGAAGACAATGACATGGTTCGCGACTTCGTTGAGGCTTTGCTGACGGACCTGGGATACACCGTGATCGCACATGCCGGGGCCGAAACAGCCCTGAGCGCGATTGCAGATGGCTTGAAGCCGGACCTGCTGCTCAGCGATATCGTGCTGCAAGGGCCTCTCAACGGCCAACAACTGACCGCTAAAATGCAACAAACCTTACCCAACCTGCCCGTGTTATTTATGTCGGGTTATGCCGAGAACGCCGTCGTCCACCACGGCCATATCGACCCGGGGGTGCAACTGATTACAAAGCCGTTTCATCGCCACGATATTGCAGCCCGGATCCGCAGCGTGCTGAAGAGCAAATAACTGCGGAAATGCGCCATAATCTTTTGAATTTGAAGGATTTTAAGGAATCTCGGGAACCTGTAGCTTCCCCAGCGGCGTCCTAACCGAATAGATACCCACGCCTGATCATTATACTTTAGATCATTAGAGTTCGCGGCAGCGGTAAGTTCCTATCAGTCCAAGATATTTCAAGCTCTTAGGCCCCCCTTGAGAGCCTTTCGACAACTGATCGCACGACATTTATGTTCACATATGTTGGGAGCATATGAGAGCTGGTACTGGCCCCGCTGCTTCTAGCCTTGCAACAAAGGCGCTCATTATGGGCGCGTTTATCTTTGTTGCCGTGTCATGGCTGCTGGAAGGCCTCGACATGGTTAATGAGCGGCAAAACCGTATCGACCATGCGTTGGTAGAAATCGAAAACACAGCGACGGTCCTGCGCGAGTACATCGACGCCAGATTGGATTTATTCCAACAATCGCTCAAGGGCCTGACCGCGCAAATGGACCCTGCCGAGGTCAACAGCCCAACCCCCAGCGACAAAATCTATACGTTATTGAGTTTACGCCGCGGCCTGATCGTGGGCGTGCTGCAATTCTCGGTGACCGACAAAAACGGCATGTTGCGCTTTTCGTCCGACAACCGTTCTCCAGAGCCGATGGATTTATCGCAGCGCCCGCAATTTCAACCCATCAAAGATGGTCGCGCCGGCGAGACGTACATCTCGCCGGTCATGATGGGCGAGTATGGCAGTGCAAAAGGCAAATGGATCTTCATCGCATCGCGCCGGCTGGAATTTCCCGACGGCAGCTTTGCCGGCGCGGTTCATGCCGTTATCGCCATTGATGATTTTTCACCTGCATTCCGTACACTGAAGATGGGCGATAACGCGGTCGTCGGCATTTTCCACCTGGACGGAACGCTTATGCTGCGCGAGCCGGACCAAGAACTTTTCATCGGCAACAAGTATCGCGAAACCACCTTCATGCAAGCGGTGCTGCAAAAGCCCGAACGCGGCATGGTAGAGCTTCCGCGGGTGCAACGGTGGCAATTCTACGAACGTGTCGGCACAACCCCTTTGATCGTCTATGTCGCCGTCGCACAGCAAGACCTGCTGGCGCCGTGGCGCGCCAGCGTTGTGACCACGTTGATTGAGCAGACGACGCTCACAGTTTTGGTTGGCTTCCTGACGATCCTTGCCGTCGCGGGGTTGCGGCGTCGTGCAGCCAGCGAAGCCGAACAACAAGGCCGCCTTGCCCACCTGGCTGATGTGACCGGCGAGCTTATGGCCTGTCCCGACCAAGACAGCCTGGTATCAAAAGCCGTAGACGCCGCGCGTGTTATTGTGCCCAGCCATCAGGCCGTTGTGTATTTCGGCGCAAACAGCCACACCGAGCATGGCTTGCACGCCGTGTCACTGTCAGACAAGTACGCAAGGTGGCGTGAATACGACGCCCCTCGCAATGGGGCCGGTATTTACCGGCTGATCATTGATACCGCAGCCCCCATGCGCCTGACGCAAGCGGAACTGGAAGCACATCCGGCTTGGCGTGGGTTTGGCGATGAAAAGGAACGCCATCCCCCGATGCGGGGCTGGCTGGCTATTCCATTGCTGGCACAGGACGGTAAATGCATCGGCGTCATTCAAGTTTCTGACCGCGTCAAAGGCGAATTCGATGCAACCGATGAAGCGCTTTTGTCCCAGCTTGGGCGCGTGATCGCGATTGCACTGCAGAACTTAAGGATGATCGAGGAAACCCAGTCCGCAGCCGCTGACGCTCGCATGGCACGCGATGAAATGGCCAAGGTCTTTGCCTCTACCTCAGACGGCATTGTGATCTTTGATCACGAGTTGCGGTATACGTATGTGAACGACGTGTTCTGCCGCATTGCCGCAACGCCGCGCGAGGAACTGCTAGGGCGCAAGTTCACTGACCGCGCGAACTACGACGAGCGCACGCTGGAAAAACTCAATGACTGCCGCAAGAGTGGACGAAGCGTTGAGTTTGAGAACTCATTCAAAGCAAGCGATGGCGTTCAGCGCTGGGTCGAGGTGAAGGCCTTCCCGGTCGACGATAAGGTGTCGCTGTTTATTCGTGACGTCACTGAAAGACGGTTGAGTGAACAGAAGTTGATGGAAGCCCAGCGCATGGATGCCGTGGGCCGCCTTACGGGCGGACTGGCCCATGACTTCAACAACATGCTGGCTGTGATTATGGGCAACACCGAGATGCTGTTGGCCAAACTGTCCGATCACAGCCAGATTCGTTCGGCGGAGTTGATTCGCGGCGCCGCCAAACGCGGAGCCGACGTGATCAGCCGCTTACTTTCGTTTGCGCGCCGCCAACCGCTTGATCCCAAGGCCCTGGATGTCGGCGCGATTGTACGCGAGGTGCAATCTCTGTTACGCCGCTCATTGCCCGAAAACGTGGCATTTGAGTTCGTGCACAGCGCTGGTCTGTGGCGGGCGAAAGCAGACTTGGCCCAACTTGAAAACGTGCTGGTGAATCTGGTCATCAATGCTCGCGACGCACTGCCAAATGGCGGCAAGGTTACGATTGAAGCCAGCAATGCCCACCTCGACAGCAGCTATGCCGATGACGTGGATGTGCCCCCTGGGCAGTATGTGCTGCTGGCCGTCAGCGATACAGGCGTGGGCATGCCCGCCGAGATTGCCTCCAAAGCATTCGAGCCGTTCTTCACGACCAAAGGTGTCGGCAAAGGCACCGGCCTGGGCCTTAGTATGGTCTACGGCTTCGCCAAGCAATCGGGCGGGCACGTACGCCTTTACTCGGAACAAGGCCAGGGCACGACGGTAAAACTCTACCTGCCCCGCGCCCACGGCGTCAGCGAAATTCTGCCGCCCCAGGAAGAACTGCCGACAGCGCCCGGCGGCACGGAAACGATTTTGCTGGTTGAAGACGAAGAGATGGTTCGAGAGTTCGTGCAAGTCATGCTGACGGACTTGGGTTATCGCGTGATCGGCCAGCGCGATGCGGAAGGTGCATGGAACGAGATCATGTCGGGATTAAAGCCCGACGTGCTGCTGACCGATCTGATCCTTCCGGGCGAGATGAATGGGCGCCAACTCGCTGAACGCATCCTGAAAATGCGCCCCGGCATCAGCATCCTTTACATGTCGGGCTATACGGAAAATGCCATTGTTCACCATGGGAGATTAGACCCAGGAGTTAACTTGCTCTCGAAGCCGTTCCGCCGTTACGATCTCGCGGTAAAATTGCGTGCCGTTATAAATTCAAGCAATACTAATATGCTGGCCGCGATTTCGGAGTGATACTAGAATGTTGCGCGACGAGGAACGCCCGGTGGCCGAAGTACTGTTGATTGATGACGACGACCTGATCCGCGAAAGCTTGGAAGCTGCCCTGCTGCACTATGGGCACCAGGTGCGGCTGGCCAATAGCGCGCGCACGGCGTTTCAAATGATTGAAGAGCGTTTACCGCAGGTCGTTGTGACCGACATCATGATGCCCGACATCGACGGCATTGGCGTGGTGCAGGAAGTGAAAAAGCGTTGGCCGGCCCTGCCCGTCATTGCCATTTCCGGCGGCGGCATGTCGCCCAGCGACGATATCCTGACAATGGCGACTGTTTTGGGCGCCACCGCCACGCTGTCAAAGCCCTTCGATATCGCAGAACTATCGCGGCTGATCACGCGTGCCGCCAATCCGGCTGCCGCATAAATCCTGACCGCCGCCAAAAACAACCGAAGCCAGAAATAACCCAGGCTAGAAACAAACGAGCCCAGAAACGACAAAGCCCGCGAGATCATCGCGGGCTTTTGCATTTCGGCTTGGCCGATATCTTAGTCTTTGTGGCCGAGCATTAGTCTTTATGTCTAAAGACGAGGCGGCCTTTGTTGAGGTCGTAGGGCGAAATTTCCACCTGCACTTTGTCACCCGTCATGGTGCGGATGCGGTTTTTCTTCATGCGGCCCGAGGTGTAGGCAATCACTTCGTGGCCATTGCTCAGTTTCACCCGGAAGCGCGCATCGGGCAGGACCTCGGTCACGAGGCCCTCAAACATAAGCAATTCCTCTTTCGGCATGGAGATCGTTCCCTGGTGGCCAAAAACCTGACGCCCCAGGCAATACGTCCGGGGCGGCAGGGTTATAGCGATGGTTGGGGCGTCTTGCACGTTCTTTGTGAGGGCTAAGACCACCTTTTAAATCAGACGCTTAGCTCTCACTTTCGCCCCGGTTTCGGGGTTAGAAGCGGTATTTGGCCTCAATTCCAAGCTGGCGGCCGGGTCCGGGGTAACCCAAGGCACTGCCGACGGCGAACGGATCCGTAACCGGAACCCCAGCATTCGGCAGGGCCGTCGCCGGTGGCGGCAACGAGGTCGATGTGAACTGCACGATATTGTGGACGTACTCTTTGTCCCACAGGTTCTTGCCGAACAGCGAAATCTCAAAATTGCTGTCGGATGGCGCCCAGGTCAGGCGGGCATCCACCAACGTGTAACCGTCCTGGCTGACATTCGCATCATTGGCGGCATTGAAGAAGATGCGGTCGGTGTAACTCACCTGGCCGAACATCGTCAGCGTGCCCATATTGCCCATGTCATGTGCATACTCGACAAAGGCATTACCCTTCACTTTCGGGGCGTTGTTGAGGCGATTGCCGGCGGCATTGATCAGACGTACCTGCCCTGCCGTGCGGCCTGCGCACGTTGGGCTGCTCAAGACCAACGGCGAACACACACCGTAAGGCGCACTGAACTGGTCATACTCGGCGTCCAGAACGCTGACTGCAGCCCCCAACGTCACAGCCTTCTTGGGCTGAGCAACCATTTCCAAGTCTATGCCTTTAACAGTCGCCTGGGCCGCATTGGCCACAAGCGTCAGGCTGTTTAAGAACGTCGTCACCTGCAGGTCAGAATAGTCGTAATAGAATGCCGAGGCATTAAAACGCAGCTTGCCGTCGACCAGATCCGACTTCACGCCGGCCTCGTAGGACCAGATGAATTCGGGGTTAAACACCGGGTTTGTCGGCTGATAGTCGTTGTAGCCGCCCGACTTGAAACCGCGCGTGGCCGAGGCGTACAGCAGCACGTTTTCGGTGGCTTGGTAGTCGATGCCGAACTTCGGCGTCAGCGCATCCCAACTGGCCGAGCCGGTCCGCGACGTAGCGGGCGTAAAGTTAGCCAAGTTCAAGCCGCCGAAAAGACCACGGCTGACTTGGTCCGCCGTCGCGGTAGCGCCGACAAAAATGTTGTACTGGCGGTTCGCGTCGGTCTTCTTTTCATCCGAATAACGCAAGCCTGCAGTGACTTTCAGTTGCTCGGTGATGTTGTAAGATCCTTGCGCAAAGGCCGCATAGGCGTTCGTCTTGCCTTCCGCCGGAATAATAAACACGCCCAGCGGCGACGCAGCGCCGGTCTGCGCGTTTCGCAGGTTCTCGCGAACCAAGCCCAGAGCGCCTTTTTTATCTTCGTGCAGATAGTACCCGCCGATCATCCATTGCAGCGGCGCATTGCCCGTTGAAGCCAAGCGCAGTTCCTGGCTGTACTGCTCGGTGTCGAAGGTTTCGGTGGTGCGGGTAACAGGAACTTCAGTGCCATCGGTGTTGAAGTAAAAATCCATCTTGAAGGTTTTGTACGAACTGACCGAGGTCAGCACGACATCATCAGTAACATCGAAATCGACATTCAACGTGGGCCCGCCGGTCTTCCAGTTCATGAATGTCGGCAGGTTATTGTATTCCTCAAGTAAGCTTGGTGTGTTCTTGGCGCCGACCAGCGACGCCGCCCCTAAGGTGTCCAGCGGACGCACGGCGGTATTGCCGTTGTTGAAATCCGACCAATCCATGATCGCTGTGGCATCAACCCGCTCGCCCTGATAGCGCAAGGCCGCACGGCCCGCCCACAAGTCCACGTCGTCCAGGTCGCTGCCCGAAGGGTCGAGATTTTTCACGTATCCATCATCTTCTTCGTGGCGCGCGGCAACACGGAAGCTGAGTTGGTCGTTGATCGGACCGCCGTAAGCGCCCTTCACTTCAATCTTGTTTTCGCTGCCGTAGCCCGCGGCGACATAGCCGTCCGCCGTTTGACTGGGCATTTTCGAGAGGATGTTGATGCTGCCGCCGGTGGCGTTGCGGCCATACAGCGTCCCTTGCGGACCACGCAGTACTTCAACCCGCTCCACATCCAGAAACTGGTTCAAGCCCATGTTGGGGCGGCCCAGATAGACGCCGTCCAGGTGGATGGCAACGCTGGGGTCAGCGCCAACAGCCAATAAATTCGACCCCACACCACGGATGTAAATCTGCGCTTCACCGCCTGCTTGACTGTACTGCAGCGTCGGGGTGCGACTGGCGATGCCCAGAATATCGGTGACCGCGGAACGCTCCAACTGCTCGGCCGACAAAGCCACAATCGAGATCGGCACCGACTGCACAGACTCAGCGCGCTTTTGCGCGGTGACAGTGATTTCCTCAATAAAAGCGTTGTCTTGGGCCAGAGCTGACAGCGCTGATGTAGAGAGAGCGGCCGCCAGAATAACTATGCGAGCATCAGAGCGTTTCATCGTAATTTCCCTATTTTAACGACAGAATTGGAAACAAATTTCTAAATGTTACGAGAATAAAGGTATCTCGAACCAGGCGGCACTATGATGGAATGGCGACCTGCCAACAACCTCTTGGCGTGGACAATCAAAGAAAAAGGACGGCTGTGGCATCGTGATCACAAGATGCTCACAGCACTAGACCAAAGGATGACTATAAGGACTTGGGCAATTTTACAGGCGTCCTAAGCGCTTAGCGCCTCAACGACAGCGCACTCGGCATCGCACGACACATTAATACGTCCGAAACAAAACGGGCCGCGGTGGTGTGCCGCGGCCCGATATGACGTAAAACGCAGAGTAATCAGCGCTTACTTATGGCGAGTCTTGCGCTGCAAGGGGCGATCACCACCGCCTTGGTTATGCTGACCTTGGTTATGCTGACCTTGATTGCGTTGACCTTGGTGCTGACCATGCGGCTTTCCGCCGTGCGGTTTGCCGTGGCGCTTAGGCCCGCGGAATTCACCGCGGCTATGCTCGCCCTGCTCGCGCACTTCGCGTTGGCGCTGTTCGTGCTTGGTATTGCCGAAGTGGCGCTCGGCATGGCTGCGGTCTTGCTGCGCGCGGGTCATCTCATCACGGTCATGACGCTGTTCAGTGCGTCCTTCGTGGTTGCGCCCCTCATGACGGTTACGGTTCTCAAACCGATCTCCGCGCTTCTCGTGGTTTCGAAACTCCTTGCGTTCACCGCGATCCTGGCGGGGACCACGGAAGTCTTTGCGGTCACCGCGATGTTCGTTGCGTTCGCCACGATGCTCACTGCGCTCGCCACGGTGCTCGCCGCGATGCTCATTACGATTCTCGCCACGGTCCTGGCGGGGACCACGGAATTCTTTACGCTCGCCGCGGAATTCTTTGCGTTCGCCACGGTGTTCAAAACGGCCACCGCCGCGCTTCTCGCCACGATGTTCGTGACGTTCTTGACGTTCAGCACCTTGGTGCTCAGCGCCTTGGCTCGCGTCGGCATTGAACGTTTCGGCGGCATCATGTGAGCGATTCTCGAAGCGCGAACGCCCCTCACCGCGATGATGACGTCCGCCGCCATGGCGCTGTTCACGCTCGGCGTCGCGATCCCGGTTGCCGCCAGCAAAGCTGCGCGGTTCGCGCGGCGGCTTCGGTGCGCGGCGGCCATCACGTGAGTCACTTTTAGCACCCGGATCAGCCGGCGCACTGAACGCATGCTCAGCCACCGGAATCTGACGCTTGGTAAAGCGCTCGATGTCCTTCAGGAAGCCTTTCTCCAACCGGTCGCAGAACGAGAACGCAATGCCGTCAGCACCGGCACGCGCCGTGCGGCCGATGCGGTGCACGTAGCTTTCAGGTTGGTTGGGCAGTTCGTAATTGATGACGTGGCTGATATCGGACACATGGATGCCGCGGGCTGCGATATCGGTGGCCACCAGAACGCGGGCTTTACCGCTCTTGAAATTATTCAAAGCATGCTGGCGGGCATTTTGCGACTTGTTGCCGTGAATGGCGTCGGCCGAAACACCGGCTTTCTCCAAATGCTCGGATACTTTGTTGGCCGCATGCTTGGTGCGGGTAAACACCACAACGCGGCTTAAGGCTTCGTCTTGCAGCAGATGCAGCAACAGTTCGCGTTTACGCGGACCATCGACAAAGAAGACTTTCTGGTCGATGCGCTCAACCGTCACGACCTTCGGCGTCACTTCCACGCGCACCGGATCGTTCAGCAGGCGCTCGGCCAGGTGCGAGATTTCCTTGGGCATGGTGGCCGAAAACAGCAGCGACTGGCGCTGTTCGGGCAGCATGGCGGTAATTTTGTTCACTTCGCGAATGAAGCCCATGTCCAGCATGCGATCAGCTTCGTCCAGCACGAACATTTCCACCGCATCGAATTTGATGTGACGGCGGTTCGCCAAGTCCATCAAACGGCCCGGGGTGGCGATCAACACGTCCACGCCCACCGACATCGCTTTGATCTGGTGGAGTTCGCTGACGCCACCAAACACGGCGCAAGTGCGCAGTTTGATGTGCTTGCCGTAGTGGCGGATGCTTTCCGCAATCTGCACCACCAACTCACGCGTCGGCGCCAGGATCAGCGCACGCATGGTTTTCGGCGCGACTTTTTTGGGGTTCAACGCAATCGCGTTCAGAATCGGCAACGCGAAGGCCGCAGTTTTGCCTGTGCCGGTTTGCGCGATGCCCAGCATATCGCGACCTTCCAGCAATGCCGGAATTGAGCGTTCCTGAATCGGGGTCGGTGTGGTGTAGCCCTGACCGACAAGTGCGCGTTGCAATGGATCGGCCAAGCCGAAATTGATGAAGCCGTTCGCAGCCGTGAACGAGTCCGGCGCACCGTCGGCGATTTCGTCGAGCGACGGTGCGGGGTTTGCAGAAATTACTGCAATGGTCGGTGTTTCAGTTTGGGCTGTTTGAAGAGCTTCTTGTTGGGTCTCAGTTACGTTGTTCAACGTCGTTTCCTAAAAGTATGGGCCGCAAGCTCTGATGCATGGAATAGGCCCGCGCCCCGAGGTACATCCGCCCGGGGACAGCAAAAGGGCCCAACCAGCATGCATCAGGTCCAGCCGTGCGGATGTCATGAAAGACACGCCAAGCACGTGGAAGCTTGCGGTTGACGGCATCCTTCGCGCTGGGATGCTGGCAAATTGTATGGATTTTCCCGGGACAGAGAGCGTTCTGTGGTGGCCCAGGGCTTGCCTGGCTGGCCGCTAATGAACGCAAATCGCGCGATCGCGAAAAAATATGTGCGGGCGGTATATCTGCCTTATGGCCTGAAAAGTCAAGCAATATGCCGCGACACAAAAGGATGCAGCCCTGTAACCTTCTGCCGCGCCTCACAAATTTACCCATAGCCCCATACCGCACGGGCACGGTTTTGCGACAGTTGCTGACACATTTGGCCACACCTGGCCGCGCATAATGCCCCTGCTCGAGTTTCAATCTCGATGCTGAAAAACTGGAGGCCTTCCTATGAAATCGGACCTTCTTCTGGCTGCGGCCACGCTAGCCAGCGCTTTAGCACTAACGGCTGCAAACGCCCGCGACGCGTTTGCGCCGGATATCACCAATGGCGATGCGTACCGCAATAACGCGATCATCGGGTGAAGAAGCGATTGGGGGGCGAAAATCTGCCAACAAAGGGCAGACAATCGCCGCATTTTGCATATAAAAAGCGTAAACTCTGTTCAGCGGGCTACGGCCCCTGCCCACACGAAAGCCCTGCCATGCATACCCAAACCGTTGCGCGCTTGTCGCACGATCACAGCTTCAATCAGCACCAGAAAAGCAAAGCCGAAATCAAAACGCTGATCGTGGTTGGCTTTACCATCGTAACCATGGTGATCGAGATTGTGGCAGGCCTCGTCTACGGGTCGATGGCACTTTTGGCCGATGGCCTGCACATGGGGTCCCATGCCGCAGCGCTGATGATCACGGCCTTTGCGTATTTCTACACACGGACCAAAGCGCTGGATGAGCGGTTTAGCTTCGGCACCGGAAAAGTGAACGCGCTGGCTGGTTTTTCCAGTGCGCTTGTACTGGGCGGCACAGCATTCTTCATGGT
>JAEUKL010000151.1 GCA_016793005.1 Rhodospirillaceae bacterium
CTTTCCATCACCTTGCGGGTCGACAGCTTACGCAAGCCAGCACCTTCGGCCTTCATGACCGGCACGCGCAACGTCATGCGGTCGCGCTCGAAGCTGATGACGAACAATTCGATTTTCTGACCCGCGATCAGTTGGTTCTCAAGCTGGGTCACCTTGCCGACGCCATGCGCCGGATAAACAACAAAATCACCAGCGGCGAACGGGGCGGCCGCTTTGGCCGACTTGGCCTTGGGTGCGGCTGGCTTTTTAACGGGTACAACGACTTTACTGGCATTGGGCATACGGACTGCTCTCCACATTTGTTGTTGTTGCCACTTTGGCTGCGTCTCCCCCGGGCCAAACCACGAAGCTGTGGATTGACTTTTGTTGCGCTGCAGCAAAGCGGTGACCGAGCAGTCCTTGAGACCACCACGCGAGACTCACCCGGTCCTCACTCCCGCCCATTGAAAGTTTTTATATTTCAAAGGTTTACGCGAATTTTCGCGCACCTATGGGTCGGGAAAAAATAATCCGCCGGTTCCCCGACGGATTAGAGAGAAGGTATCATAATTCTGTGGAAAAAAACAGCCGAAACCCTGTGGATGGGCTGTTTAGGGGGTCAAAACCCGCTTACGAGCCGTTGCCCGGCTTTTCGCTAAGCATTTGTTTTTTATTGGGTTTTCCCTTCCAATCATCAGCATCGGCGGGGCTTTGGCCCTTCACCGTGATGTTGGGCCATTTATCGGCATATTCCTTATTAATTTCAGTCCAGTCGGCCGCTTGTTCGTCCGAGTCGGGAACAATGGCTTCCGCCGGGCATTCGGGCTCACAAACGCCGCAGTCAATGCACTCGTCAGGGTGGATGACCAGCATGTTCTCGCCTTCGTAGAAGCAGTCCACCGGACAGACCTCGACGCAGTCCATGAACTTGCACTTGATGCAGTTCTCGGTCACCACGTACGCCATAAGCGGTATCTCCTTGTGTCACGAGCCCGGCAACGTTTTAGCCAGCCGGTGTGTTTGTTCAAATCACGTGTCCGGTACCTGATTTAAGCGCGGGCCGTCAAGGCGCGATTATCCCGACCATAAAAAGAGACTGTACTAACTTAGAGTGTATCGCAACACCTTCGCAAACCGAGCCGTCCGGTGAGTGCGGTGTATTAAATATTGAGATGTTATGAACCCAAAGCAGACTCCCCCCGCTGCCGTCCGCAACACGCCCTTCCTGATCGACGTCCTGCGGCATGCGCTGCCCGCGCAAGGCTTGGTGCTGGAGATCGCCAGCGGGTCTGGCTATCACGCTGCCGCCTTTGCCCAGACGTTTCCACATCTGACCTGGCAGCCCACCGATGCCGATTTGGCAGCGCGCGACAGTATTGGCGCCTATATCGCCGACATGAAGCTGGCGAACATGCGCCAACCCCTGGACCTTGATGTCACGCAGCGGCCGTGGCCCCTGCCCGCAGCCGATGCGGTGCTGTGCATCAATATGATTCATATTTCGCCGTGGGCGGCGACGGAAGCGCTGTTCGCGGGTGCGGCCCAGGTGCTGCCGGCCGATGCGCCGCTGATTACCTATGGGCCCTACATCGTGCAGGGCGATTTCATTGCCGAGAGCAATGTCGCGTTTGATCAGTCCCTGAAGGCGCGCAACCCGGCGTGGGGCTTGCGTGAAGTAGATGATGTCGCGCGCGTGGCGAAACAAAACGGCTTTGCGTTTGAAGGGATGACGCCAATGCCCGCCAACAATTTCTCGCTGGTGTTTCGCAAAAGCACTTAAGCGTCTTCGTAGAACCTATCAATAGCACGGCGGTCCTTCTTGGTGGGGCGGCCCGCACCTTTGGCGCGTTTCAGCAGTGGCCCAGCTTTATGAGCCGCAACACCCTGATCGTCGCGATGTAAGCGCTCGGGCGGATGTGGTTCGTCGTAGAGCCGTTGCGCTTCCGGTGCAGCGCCACGGCGCTCGCCCACATCTTTCACGACGACAGTTCTTTTGACCGGGCCCAGCACGGCCACCAGCTTATCGCCCACACGCACGGATGCGCTTGGTTTATGAGCCTTCTGGCCGTTGATGCTGATCTGCCCGCGCTCGATCAATTTCTGGGCCAGCGCGCGGCTTTTGCAAAACCGCGCGAACCACAGCCATTTATCGAGGCGGATGGATGTTGGGCTTTGCGGATCCGCGCTCATTCCATCGCGGCAGATTGTGGAGCGACGGCGTCCGGCGGGGTTTCAACTGCGGGCTCAGCGCCAGGTGCGTCTTCCGTTTTTTGTTCGGGCTGAGGCTCGGGCTTGGCTTTGGCCATCATGGCTTTCAACTGCGCAAACGGGGAATCCGCGTTCACAGGCGCATCCGGCTTGCTCTGCGGCTGCTGATGGCGCTGTTTAGCACCTTTATGTTTACCGGAATGCGGCCCGGACCCCTTGTGCTTGCCGCCGCCTTTGTTCCGGAGCACCGAGAACGTCAGCGCTTCGTTTTCAATCACCGCGCCAAAACCCAGCGCGCGCAGCACCGCAACGGCGGCTTCGGCGTTGATGCCCAGAAGTGACAATGTAGCGGGTGGAAATGTTTTCTGGCCTTCGCGGGCGAATTTGCGCGCCTCGGCGGCAAAGCGCTCGAACATGTCGATACGATAGCCCACACCGGCGATGGGGCGGAATCCGCAGGATCCATAGAAGGTCCCCGGCACATCTTTTTCCAGCGGGATAGACACACGGCCCGCCTGCGGCAAAGCAGGTACAGGCGTTTCAGGGTTGGCCGCAATCCACAACTGGCCCCGCAAGCGGATGGGTGCTGCCTTCAGCAGCATGGGGAAAAACACTTGGTCTAACCCAAAGCGAATGCCCAACTTGGCCAGCGCTTTGCGCTGTTCGTCATCAAGCGCTTTCAACTGCTCTTCCACGTGGTCGCGGCGGATACTGCCCAATCCTTCAGAAAGCTGAAACACAATGCCGCGCACATAACCCGGCACATCGGCGTCGCGCGCCGCGACCAACGGTTGCAGCACGGTGTTGATGTGCACTTGCAGCCAGAGCTTTAAACGCTCTTCCAAACGCAGACGCTGGGGCGCTTCCAACCGTTCGTCCGACAAAACCTGGATTTGCGGCTTGATACGTTCCGGGCCCGGCGTCAGCAGGGCAATCACGGGCGTTGTGCCGTCGGGGCTTTTCCAGACAATTCGGGCCTGATCATCCAGCATGATCGCGGCGTCGTCGGCTGTCGAAATTGCATCGACCCGCGCGGCAATGACCGGGCGCAAGGCTGCGTTGGCGGCATTGATGACGGCGCGATCTGCGACCTTCAGGCCTGTGCGTTCGGCGGTGAATCGTAAGCCCTCAAGGCGGCCCAGCTTATGGCCGTCCACATGGACGGAACCATCTTCGGAAATCTCGGCAGACAGGATGTCGTCTCCTCGTAATTTGCGAACCAAATGTGCAGTGCGATTGTCGACGAATTGATGCGTTAGTTTCGCATGCAGCGCATCGGACAGCCGGTCTTCCACTTGGCGCGTGCGTTCTTGCCATTCCAGGCCGCGTTCTGTCCAGCCGGGACGATGTGCCAGGTACGTCCACGTCCGGATTGCGGCAATGCGGTCCATCATGGCATGGATGTCGCCGTCAGTCCGGTCAATGCGCGCCACCTGCTGCGCCACCCAGTCTTCCGGCAGTTGTGCCTGCCCCTGGGTGAGATACTGATAGACTTGGGACATCAGGCGCGCGTGCTGTTCAGGTTTCAGTTTGCGAAAATCTGGCACCTGGGCCACATCCCATAAAAGTCTGATTTTATCGGGTGCTGTCGCGCGGTCCCGCACATCCGCATCCCGCAGCATGGCTTCCAACACCAGTTGATCCTCGGCCGGCGGTGGGCGTACCAGAGCCTTATCCGGCGGCATGGCCTTGAGATCATTCAGCAGTGTTTCGATGCGCACGAAACGCAGGTTAGTGTTACGCCAAAAGATGAACGGCAGGTTCTGGAATTCGTGATTCTCAACCCGGTTGACGATATCGGGATCCATGTCCAGCACCTCGGCGGTGACCCCAAAGGTGCCTTCGTTCATGTGCCGCCCGGCCCGACCGGCAATTTGCGCAACTTCCGGCGCTGCCAAAGGCCGTGGCTTTGTGCCGTCGAACTTGTGCATGGATGCAAAAGCCACATGGTCCACATCCATATTCAGGCCCATTCCGATTGCATCGGTCGCCACCAGATAATCCACTTCGCCGCCCTGGTAGAGATCGACCTGCGCGTTTCTGGTTCTGGGGCTTAAGGCGCCCATCACCACGGCTGCCCCACCGCGATGACGACGCAACAGTTCAGCGATGCCGTAGACTTCCGAAACCGAGAACGCCACCACCGCCGAACGCCGGGGCAGCCGCGTCAGTTTCTTAGCCCCTGTGTATGTCAGCTTCGAAAAGCGCGGGCGCTGCACGAACTGCACACCGGGCACCAGTTTGCGAATGAGCGGCTTGATGGTCTCGGCCCCCAGAAACATCGTCTCAATCGTGCCGCGGGCGTTTAGCAAACGATCCGTAAACACGTGGCCGCGGTCGGGGTCAGATGCCAGCTGAATTTCGTCCACCGCCAAGAATGCGGTCTGACGGTCCACCGGCATGCTTTCGACCGTGCAAATGAAATACTTCGCCTTGGGCGGGATGATTTTTTCTTCGCCGGTAATGAGCGCGACTGCCTTCTCGCCCTTCAAGCGCACCACTTTGTCGTAGTTCTCGCGCGCCAGAAGGCGCAGCGGAAAGCCGATCATGCCCGAGGCATGACCCAGCATACGGTCCATGGCGAGGTAGGTTTTACCGGTGTTGGTGGGGCCTAAAACAGCAGTGACCGCAACCTTGGGGCTGGCACCGGATGCTCCAAGCGGCAAAGAAGTGTTTTGGTCGGTCACGAAACAACAAGGCTCTGACGGGGGCGTCGGTTATAGCAGAAGGCGCACGCCAAAACGCAACGCCCCTCTTTGCCGCGCCCGGCGGCGAAGAGGGGCAAAGCGTATCTAAAACGGCGATTGTTACTGAACTAATTCAGCCTCGGCCCGGTGTCGGGCGTCATACCATCGACGGCGGACATAATCCTTCAGGCGCCGTTCCATGGTGGTGAAGACATCGCGCACCGCGATGTTCACATCGTCGTGGTCGTGCGGTTTCTTGTCGTTCTTCACAAAAAGCTGGTCGCCGGGCAACGAGAGCTTAACAGACACGTGGAACGGCTTATGCGTCGGGTTCAGTTGGGAGTGCGAATGGTGCTCGCTTTCGATGACAACGCGGCATGCGGTAATACGGTCGAACAGACGATCAAGCTTCGCGACTCGCTCGCGAATGTTGGTTTCAACAGCGTCGGAATGATCGAGACCATGGAACGAAATCTGAATCTGATTTTGCATGAACTAGCTCCTGTGCTTGAACCGCCGCCACCCCAACACCACGGAATGTGTGTGCTGTGATTGGCGTTCGCGACAAGCCGGACGGGAACCGAAATTCCCGAGACCATCGGAGCCCTTACATCCGGCGCCGACAGTCCTTGAGACTGCGGTGATTTACCCGCCGGTGTCAGGCCTTATGTGTCAGTGACACGTTTGACCATGGGGAAATGATGGCACTCTCCTGATAAAAAATGCAATCAAATCCGCTCGAGTCGCCCGTTACAGGATTGAAATTTTTTGGGGTGGAAAACCGCTAAAACCCTTGATTTTCCACCTTTACCCCTCATATGACCCCCGCTGAAAACAACCTAGAATTTTGACCTCGAGATAGACAAATGACCGAGACAAATACTGCCGAGCAAAATCTTCAGTTCCAGGCCGAAGTGGCCAAGCTGCTCGATATCGTTGTGCACTCGCTGTACTCGAACACCGAGATTTTCCTGCGCGAACTGATCTCTAACGCATCGGATGCTTGCGACAAACTGCGTTATGGCGCGATTACAGATCCGAAATTGTTGGATGATGGCGGCAGCGCTTTTGAAATTCACCTCAGCATCGATAAAACCGCAAACACGCTGACCATCGCCGACAACGGCATCGGCATGACCCGCGATGAGTTGATCGCGAACCTGGGCACCATCGCCAAATCCGGTACATCGGAATTCATGAAGTCGCTCAGCGGCGACAAAGCCAAAGACGTTTCGCTGATCGGCCAGTTTGGCGTGGGTTTTTATTCATCCTTCATGGTCGCCGACAAAGTTGATGTGTTCACCCGCAAGGCCGGCGAGGCGCAAGGCTTGCGCTGGTCCTCGGACGGCAAGGGCAGCTTTACCATCGCGCAGGACGATACCGCCACGCGCGGCGCCAAGATTGTGCTGCACATGAAGAAAGATGCGGAAGAGTTTTTAGATAAATTCCGCCTGCGCAATATCGTCAAAACCTATTCCGACCATATCGCCGTGCCGGTGATCCTGGATCCCGCACCGGGCGAAAAGGTGAAAGACGGCGACACCGAGAAGGATGCAAGCCCCGAAACGCTGAACTCCGCCTCGGCGTTGTGGATGCGCCCCAAAAGCGAAATCACGCCCGAGCAGTATAAAGAGTTTTACCACCACGTCGGCCACGCCTTCGATGAGCCGTGGCACACGCTGCACTTCAAGGCCGAAGGCGCTATTGAATACACGGCGTTGATGTTTATTCCATCCACCAAACCGTTTGATCTGTTTAATCCAGATCGCAAGAACAATATCAAGCTTTACGTAAACCGCGTGTTCATCTCGGACCAGTTGGAAGGCTTGATGCCGCGCTACCTGCGTTTTGTGCGTGGCGTGGTGGATTCGTCCGATCTTCCGCTGAACATCAGCCGTGAAATGCTGCAAGACAACCCGGTTTTACGCAAAATCCAGGGTGGCCTGGTCAAGCGCCTGCTGAAGGATCTGAAAGACCGCGCAGGCAATGCGGACGAATACAACAAATTCTGGGATGTGTTCGGCCCCGTCATGAAAGAGGGGCTGTATGAAGACTTTGAACGTCGCGACGAACTTTTGGATTTAGCCCGCTTCCGCTCCTCGCTGCATGACGGCTGGGTATCGCTGAAGGACTATGTGGGCCGCATGAAGGAAGGCCAGGACTTCATCTACACCATCACCGGTGAAGACGCCGCGCTGTTGAAAAACAGCCCACAGTTGGAAGGCTTCATGGCCAAAGGCATTGAAGTGCTGCTGCTGACCGACCCCATTGATGAGTTCTGGTCATCATCCATCGGCGCTTATGACAAGAAATCGTTCAAGACCGTCGCCATGGCGGGCGATGATCTTTCCAAGATCAAAGGCGGCGATACGGACGAGAAGAAAGAAGAAGATAAAAGCCCAGCCTCGGAACAGGCCATCAAGGACCTGATCGAGAATCTGAAAAAGTCGCTCGGCACTGCGGTGACTGATGTGCGCACGACCGAAAAACTGAAAGGCAGCCCCGTGTGCCTGGTGGCCGACACCGCCGGTATGAGCCTGCACATGGCGCGCATGCTGAAACAACACGGCGAAGCCGGCAACCTCGCGATTCGTAAGGTGCTGGAGATCAACGCCAAGCACGCGCTGATTAAACGTTTAATGGTTTTGTCGGGCACGGCCTTCGACGACGCGGCAGCCTTGCTGCTGGATCAAGCGCGCATCATCGAAGGTGAACCCGTGGCCGATCCGGTCGCTTTTGCCAAGCGCCTGTCGGCCATGCTGGAAAAGGCGTTGGTGTAAGTAAGCACTACTTAAACGCCTCACCTCTCAGCATCACCATCGCATAGGCCAGCGGCAACACGACGCTGGCCTTCTTGCCATAAGTCATGCTGATGGTTTTCTCGTTCTCTTCACGAGCGCCGACAGCGAAAACGACGGAAACACCGTTGGCCCGCGCCTCAGCCACTTTGCGCCCGATACGCTCTGACCCCAGGGCTGCGACCGCGCGAAAACCTGCCGCCTGCAGTTCAGATACGCAATGTTTTGCGTAATCGTTCTGCGCGTCGGTGATGGACGCGACAACGATCTGATCGGGCGCCAGCCACAACGGTAGCTTGCCGTCGTAGTGTTCCAGCAGTACGGCAATGAAGCGTTCGATACTGCCCAGCACCGCGTGATGCACCATCACCGGGCGCTGCTTCGCGCCGTCAGCCGTCACGTAGGCCACATCCAACCGCTCGGGCAAAACCATGTCGAGCTGCACGGTGCCGCATTGCCACTCGCGGCCACGATTGTCAGTCAGCACAAATTCCAGCTTCGGCCCATAGAATGCGCCTTCACCCGGCTGAAGCTTGTATGAAAGCCCAATGGACTTGGCTGCGTTTTCGAGAATCGCTTCGGCACGGTCCCAGGTGGTATCGTCGCCTGCGCGCACAGGGGGCCTTGTTGAAAAGGCCACCTTCACCTGATCGAATCCAAAATCTGCATATACCGCCCTGAGCATGCGGCAGAACTTGGCGATTTCTTCCACCGCCTGATCCTCGCGGCAGAAAATGTGCGCATCATCCTGGGTAAACGCACGCAGACGCATGAGTCCAGAAAGCGCGCCCGACGGCTCGTTGCGATGACACGCGCCAAACTCCGAAAAGCGCACCGGCAGATCGCGGTAAGAATAAAGGGCAGCGTTGAAAATCTGGATGTGCCCGGGGCAACTCATGGGTTTCAACGCATACATGCGCCTTTCAGATGCACTAATGTCGCGCTGCTCCGCAGCGACATCATCTCCACCATCCTTGGCCGAAAACGAAAACATATTGCCGCCGAACTTTTCCCAATGCCCGCTTTGCTCCCACAAGCGGCGCGACAACGCTTGAGGCGTGCGGATTTCGGCAAATCCGGCGCGTCGCATGCGGGTGCGGATGTAATCTTCGATCACCCGAACCAGCGCCATGCCGCGCGGGTGCCAGAAGACCATGCCCGGGCCTTCATCCTGCTGATGAAATAAATCCATGCGCCGCCCGATGCGGCGATGGTCGTTGGCATCCAACTCTGAAACGTTGATCTGAGGTTCGATATTCATGGTGTCCTCCGTTTGTTTGAAACGCCGCCTTGAAGCGCGATACGGAGGGCCCAGGCACAATGCACAAAGGCCCCACCGTTTCCGGCGGGGCCTTTGGGTTGTGCTTTGCTTGTTTGCTTACGCTTAAGACATGCACCACCGTACGGGCCCGCCGGAGCGGCTCGTGGTTTTCGTGGTGCGCGTCGTGAGGTTTGCGAACTTAAGCATGGCAGGCGGAATACGCCTGATTGGTTAAAGAGTCAATTACGCCACTTGTGAAAGCTATGCATTAGCCTGCGTCTAAGAACGGCAGGAAGCTTTCGCCCCACTTGTTAAAGTCTTCATCCAGCACCTGGAGTTTCGCATTGGGCGCCGCTGTGGCCGCGGCCTGGCAGTGGGGGTTGTTGGGGTCCCACTGGGTGGTGGCGATGAGTGTGGGCACAGGCGACTGTTTGAGTTTCTCGAACGTCGGGTAGCGGAAGTGCGCCTGATAGGCCGTACGGTACATGTTGCCCGCCTTCAGCATCGAGCACACACGCTCATGCACCATGGCCACATCTAGGAAGGGCTGACGCTTGATCACACCTTTGGCCGTACGGTCGAACCACGGATAGTAGATCCCCTGGTCGCGCATCTGGTGCCAGCATTGCATCAAATGCCCACCGTGCCAGACAGGTGCGATGGGCGGCGTGTAGTTGTCGGCAAACCATTGCAGTTCATCACCAGGGTGCTCGAACACATTGGACGCAACCAAGCGGCGCACACGCGTGGGCTGCATGAGAGCAAGTTCGAGGCCCACAAACCCACCGCCCCACATGCCGTAGAAATCCACCTTCTCCAGGCCAAGCGTGTTCAACACGGCATTCAAAGCATCGGCGTAGTGACCGACGTCGACATTCTCATACCCCAGCGTGTTGTCGGACTCACCCGACCCCGGCAGATCGAACGCAAGGACTGTACGCTGCCCGACAAAAGACCTTGTGATCGGCTCGACCGTGCCGACAGAGGACGCGGCATCGTGCTGCACCAGCAGCGGCACCGTTGCGGCATCGCCATTCATCTGTACGTGCACTTGGCCGCCCGTGATGGAGACAAAATCTTCCCACAACGCGTGCGGGATGGGTTTGACGGATGGCGGCGGAGGCGGTGGGTCGGCGCGCCCGATATTCTGGGCAATAAAGTCGATGGCCGCAGTACGTGCCTCGGTCGGATTGGCGGCTAACTTGAAGCTACAGCTTTTTGACGGAGAAGATTGCCGCGCGTAAGACACATGCTTGTGCGCCCGGGGCGAGCCCGTCAACAACATCGGCACAGTCACATGGGGTAAATGCGTTTGGGGTTTGAAGTCCAAAGCCGAGATAATGCCGAAGTGATAGCCGCGCCCATGATGGCCGCTCTTGCCGGTGGCGTTGGCACTTTTAGCGTCAGACCCCGGGCCCATGCGCCCCTCGGCCAGAAATTGCACAAGCCGCTGTTGCAACAGGGCTGCACCCGGCATGTCTTCGGCGATGCGCGTTTCAAGCGTTGCTGACCACCAGGGCGAGAAGCAGTTTTCCTCGCGCAGGAAGGCCCAGAGCCAGGCGAGATGGCTGCCGTCCCACTTCGGCTCAAATATGGGTAACGCGCCTCGGGCAACCGCGGCTTCGGTCTCCGACAGCAGCATCAGGCCATCGAGTGCCACGCATGCAAATCTTTTTGGATCGCGCAACGCCAACTGGAATGCGATTGCTGCCCCCTCGCCTTCGCCATACAGGGCCGCGCGTTTGATCCCAAGTTCATGGATCAAATTGTCGATGTCGTCCACGTAGTCGCGGAACTGCGGGATGTCATCCGCCTGCGCCCCGGGCGGCAGGTTCAGGCGCCACGAGCTGCCGTACCCCGCAATATCGGGGGCGATGACTGTAAATTTCTCGGCGGCGGCTTGCATGAAAGCCACCATGTCCTTGGACGAACGGGGCAAACGATGCAACGCGATGATGGGCGGGCCATCTCCAGCGGATGGCCCCATGCGACGGTAATGCACTTGGCGATTGCCAAGCGTGATGAAATGTCGCGTCAGGCCGGGGACGGCGGGCTCGGTCACAACCGCAATGACCTTTAGCCGATGAAGGCCTGGTAGGTCAGCGCACGCATGTCTTCTTCAAAGTTCTGATCGAAGGGATCCATCTGCGTCATGGAAAGACCCACGATCTTGTTGGCCGGATCCACCCAGAAATGCGTACGGTTCGCCCCAGACCAGTGGAACGTCCCTTCGCCCGCATACTGCCCGCGGGCGCCGGTGCGCAAATCGACACCGAAACCGAAACCAAACCCGGAATCGCGCTGCGCGGTTAGCGCTTCAGACAATTGGTTGGTGCGCATGATCTTCACCGTTTCAGGCCCGATAATGCGCGTACCATCCAACTCGCCGCCGTTCAGCAGCATGGTTGCAAAGCGCAAATAATCATCCGCGGTCGAGACCAAGCCGCCGCCGCCCGATTGCGGATGTGTGGGGTCGCGGTATTCGCCCGGGAACATATCGGATGTCGGCGCCAAGCCTTTACCGCCCGGTCCGGGCTTGTAGCAGGTGATCAGGCGTTTTTCCTGGTCGCCCGTCAGCGTGAACCCGGTTTGGGTCATGCCCAACGGGCTTAATATGCGTTCCGAAATGAATTCGCCCAAACGCTGGCCTGTCACAACTTCAATCACACGGCCTAGAATGTCGGTGGAAATGCCGTACTGCCAATTTGTGCCGGGCTCGAACATCAGGGGCATGGCGGCCGCAGCATCAGCGAACTCGGCCAATGTTTTATAGAACGGTACATAAACCTTGCGCGCGAAATGCAGCTTATCCATTGGCGTGCTGCTGAACACGCCGTAGGTGTAGCCCGACGTGTGCATCAGAAGGTTGCGGATTTGAATGCGGCGCTTGGCGGGCGCGGTAACGATGTTGTCGCCCTCACCACTCACGTACACCTGCTGCTGCGCGAACGACGGAATGTATTTCGCCACAGGATCGGTCAGGCGCAGGCGGTTTTCTTCAACTAAGATCATGGCCGCCACTGAAACGATGGGCTTGGTCATGGACATGATGCGGAACACCGTGTCGCGCGTGAGCGGTGTTTTGGTTTCGATATTGCGGTAGCCGCGCACGTCAAAGTGCACGATTTTACCGTGGCGCATGATGGCAGTTAGAAACCCCGGCGCTTCGGCGTTGTCGATGCGCCGCTGCATGGCCCGACCAATACGCGTCAGGCGCTCGGCATCGAAGCCTTGCGATTTTGGGTTCGCGGTGGGGAGATCGCGCGCCTGTGCTGCGCTATTGCCCAACGACAACGATGCGAAGCCGGCCGCGCTGGCGGCGAGAAGCTGGCGGCGATCAATCAGCATGACAGGTCCCCAAATAAAAACCCCACGGCATAATATGCCGTGGGGTTGATCTTGGTAAGAAGAATGCGTGTCGATTTGTATCGGCGCGCCTTCCTGTCGGTCTTTAAGCCGCCAGATTGCGCAGCACGTAATGCAGCACACCACCATTGCGGTAGTAATCCAGCTCGCCATCCGTATCGATGCGGCATTGCACGGTAATGGTTTCAGATTTCCCGTTGGCGCGGTGGATGGTCACGGCCACATCGCCACGTGGCTTTAAGTTCGCGACCGACACATCGAAGGTCTCCGTGCCGTCCAGGCCCAGAGTTTTACGGGTCATGTCGCCCTTGAACTGCAAGGGCAGCACGCCCATGCCGACCAAGTTCGAACGATGGATGCGCTCGAAGCTTTCCACCAGCACAGCTTTGACGCCGAGCAAGTTGGTGCCTTTGGCCGCCCAGTCGCGCGACGAACCGGTGCCGTATTCCTTGCCGCCGATGATCACCAAGGGCGTTCCGGCCGCCTGGTATTTCATGGACGCATCATAGATGGCCAGTTGTTCGCCCGAGGGCTGGTGCTTCGTCACGCCGCCTTCAACACCCGGCACCATTTCGTTCTTGATGCGGATGTTGGCAAAGGTGCCGCGCATCATGACTTCGTGGTGACCACGGCGCGCGCCGTAGGAGTTGAAGTCCTTGGGTTCCACGCCGTTGGCGATCAAATACTTGCCGGCGGGCGAGTCTTTCTTGATCGAACCCGCGGGCGAGATGTGGTCGGTCGTGACCGAATCGCCTAGGATGGCGAGCGGACGCGCACCCTTGATGTCTGCAATCGCCTTGGCCGTTTTGCCCATGGTGGCGAAGTAGGGCGGGTTGGCGACATACGTGGACTTCGCGGGCCAAGTATAGGTTTCAGTCTTGTCGGCCTTCACCGCTTGCCACGGCAAGGGACCTTTGAAGACGTCCGAGTAACGCGAGGCGAACATTTCCTTGGTCAGGAACTTCTCGATGCACTCGGCCACTTCCTGCGGCGTCGGCCAGATGTCCTTCAAGTACACCGGTTTGCCGTCTTTCGACGTACCGATAACTTCCGTGGTGATGTCCTTCGAGATGTTGCCGAACAGCGCGTAAGCCACCACCAGCGGCGGCGAGGCCAGGTAGTTGGCTTTGATGTGCGGGCTGATGCGACCTTCGAAGTTGCGGTTGCCCGAGAGCACACCGGCGACAACCAAGTCGCCTGTCTCAATGGCTTTGGCGATG
>JAEUKL010000157.1 GCA_016793005.1 Rhodospirillaceae bacterium
GACGCTCAAAAACCCGTTGAGCCTGAAAATACGGCAGGCCGCGATGGTGTCATGGTGCTTGTCAGCGCGGCATTCACCGCGCCTCTGATTCTGCAAATGGCTGCGCATACGTTCGGCTTCATGTTCCATCTCTCGCCGTGGATGGAAATAGCGCTGGCCACACCCGTACAGTTCATTCTGGGGGCGCGCTTTTATGCCGGTGCGTTCCGCGCATTAAAAAGCGGTTCCGCCAACATGGATGTTCTGGTGGCGCTGGGCACGTCGGCCGCGTTTTTCTACTCGCTCTATTTAGTGGCCTCAAACAGCGCCGCCCCCGGGCAGCTTTATTTTGAAGGCTCGGCTGTGATCATCACGCTGGTATTGCTCGGCAAGTGGCTGGAAGCCCGTGCCAAACGCTCTACGGCAAGTGCAATCCGGGCGCTCATGGCTTTGCGGCCCGAGACTGCACGCGTGCTGCGCAACGGCGTTGAAACTGAAGTGGGCATTGCGGACGTTGCAAAAGGCGATGTGGTCGTGATTCGCCCCGGTGAGAAAATCCCGACCGATGGAGTTGTCGAAGAGGGACGCAGCAGTTGTGATGAATCTCTCATCACAGGTGAAAGCGTGCCGGTTCTGAAAACCGTTGGCGATACCGTAATCGCCGGTGCGCTCAATGGCGCCGGCCGCCTTCTTGTGCGTACAACTGCGGTGGGGGCCGATACGGCGCTCGCCAAAATTGTTGACCTTGTGCAAAGCGCTCAAAGCGGCAAAGCCCCGGTGCAGCGTTTGGTCGACCGTATCAGCGCCATCTTTGTTCCAGTCATTGTTATTGTTGCGGCAATAACGTTTGCCGGCTGGATTTTCACGGGCCATGCCTTCGATCAGGCTTTTGTTGCCGCCGTATCGGTGCTGGTCATCGCCTGTCCGTGCGCACTGGGTCTGGCGACACCAACGGCCTTGGTGACAGGCTTGGGCGTGGCGGCGCGTCATGGTATTCTCATCAAAGATATTGAAGCGCTCGAACGCGCCCATGCCGTCAACACCGTCGTTTTCGACAAAACCGGCACGCTGACCAAAGGGCAGCTGAGTGTTGTTCAAGTGATAAACCTGTTGGGCGATGAAACTGAGAATGTGGCCATGGCTGCGGCCGTGCAAAACGCCAGCGAGCACGCGGTTGCTAAAGCCGTTGTTGCTTACGCCCAGCAAAAATCAATCCCGCTCAGTCCCATCCAGGATTTCATCAGCACACCGGGCTTAGGTGTTGAAGCCACCAACAACGGCCAGAAAGTTGTTATCGGTAGCGCGGCTTTCATGACTGCGCGCAACATCGCTATGCCTGTGCTGCCCGCAACACCGCACACATTCATTGTTCTGGCGGTAAACGGCGCGGCCCACGCTGTGTTCGTCATTGCCGATCAGGTACGTGAGGAATCTGCTGCGGCCGTGAAAACCCTGCAACACCGCCGCATTCACACAGTGCTGCTTAGTGGAGATAATGTTGCCGTGGCGGGGCGGATTGCCGCCGAGCTTGGCATTGCGGATGCTATTGGCGGCGTGCGGCCTGAACACAAGGCGGCCCACATCACCACACTGCAAAAGCAGAACAAAATTGTCGCCATGGTCGGCGATGGCGTAAATGATGCGCCGGCCCTCAGTGCCGCCGATGTGGGCATCGCTATGGGCAGCGGCACCGATGTCGCCATGGAAACCGCCGGCATTACACTGCTGCGGTCCGACCCGCGGCTCGTGCCCGCCAGCATCGACATCAGCCGGGCAACATGGCGTAAAATTCGTGAAAACTTATTCTGGGCTTTTATCTATAACCTTGTGGGTCTGCCGCTGGCGGCCTTCGGGTTTCTAACGCCGGCGTTGGCGGGTGCGGCCATGGCACTCTCAAGCGTCAGTGTTGTGACAAATGCTTTGTTCTTAAAACGCTGGACGCCTAAGTTTTAAAAAGGAGAAACACATGACTCAGATCACAATTCCCGTTGAAGGCATGACCTGCGGCGGCTGCGTGAAAAGCGTTGAGCGCGCGCTCGGCAATCAAGCGGGTGTTTCAAGTGCCAAGGCCTCGCTGGAAGGCAAAAACGTCGCGGTGGAGTTCGATGCCGCCGCCATCAGCAAGGCGCAGTTGGAGGCCGCCATTCAAAAAGCTGGCTTTTCTGTTCCGGCCTAAAGTGCTTTGAGCATCCGAGCTAACGCAACGCTGCGGTAGCTATAAAGAATAAGGCCTTTCATCTGGCGCCAATCAATGGCGACCAAAGATCGGCACAGGCCCTTTTCTTTCGGGTCGTAAGGCGCCGCAAAGAACCGCTTGTCGTTCAGCAGATTCTCGCGCAGGCCCGGGTCGACGTAGACGAAAACGCAATCAACCCCTTTGTAGGTGTCCAACACCACAAAGGGGCGTTTGCCGGCGCGAAACGCGATATTGCCGAAGCTTACCCCTTCGCTGGTTTCTGGCAGCGCAAGGCAGATTTTGCGCAATCGCGCAGCAACAGCGTCACGCCGCGACAGTGGCTTCTTTTTTGTGTTCTTTTTCTTTTTGGCGATCATCTGCGCCGGTTGCCGGCGGCTGCTTGTGCAATCTGCATCAATGCGCGCTCGGTAATCGCTTCCGCCGGCATGTCGGTGGATTTCGACTGCATCTCAGCTTCGCTCAGTAAATCAAGCGCACGCACGATGTGCCCCTCTGGCCATCTGTTCGCTTGTGCTTTAAACCGCTCTTTGATCTTGAAGAACAGCGGCGGGCGCAAGCTGGCCAGCGCGCCATCCAGGCTTTTGCCCTCGTTCATACGCCCGCGCGTCTCGTGCAGCCGTAAAAAGTGGCGCGCAACCGAGGTAATGATCGAGATCGGCGAATTACCCTCGCTCATCATGCGCCCATAGACGCGCTGAACCGTCGCGTGATCGCCATCGCCAACGGCATAAACCAGATCATCCAAATCCAGGGCCGCGGTATCGCCGATACACGCCCGCGCATCCTCTTCGGTGACGGTTCCCGCGCCGCCCTTATACATGGCCAGCTTTTCCAGTTCGCGGCGACTCACCTCACGGTCACCACCCAAGCGATCCGTCAGCCAAGACAACGCATCGGGTGTTGTGCTGAGGCCTTGTGCTTTCAATGTGTCGCGAATCACGCGTTCCAGGGTTTGCTCATCGTCGGCATAGCAGGCAATAGCTGCGGCATGCTGGCTTTCTTCAAACACCTGCACCAGCTTGGCGCGCGATCCGATATCGCCGGCGGTCACGATCATCAAGGCATCGCCGACGGGGTTTTCAAAAAAAGTCTCAAAAAGTCCCGCCACAGTGGTTTCCAGGCGCCCATCACTGTCCGCATCGCGCCAGCGCACCACCCGTTGCCCGCCACCGAAACTCATGGAAGCGGCTTCGTCGCTCAAGCGGCCCGGATCATCACGTAGAATGCTCGCGGAAAACTCGGCGACACGGAATGGGTCATCCAGGCTTTTTGCGATGGTTTTTGTCAGCGCGTTCATGCGCTCACGCACCAGCCCGCCATCGGGCCCAAACAGCAGCACGGCCTTTACCGCGTCTGGTTTTGCGATAAAGCTGTCGGCCCTGGCTCCAGTAATTTTCATTTATGACTTATCTTTTTGCGGCTTTAAGCGCCGGTCGAAAAACACCGCGATGCGGGTTTTGATGTCGTCACCCAACTGACGCAGGGCGCGGTCTTCGGCGGCTGACTGCGAGGCGACGGTAGCGAATTGATCATCCAGAATGTTGTAGCTGACAATGGCTTGTGCACTGTCACCAAACAGCTTGGCGCCTGCCTCTGATACGCTGAAGGTTGCTATCATGATCAGATTGGCGCGCGAGGTTGTGCTGTCGGGGCGCACACCCAATTCAACGATTTGTTTGTTGAGCTGAATGTCGAGATCGTAGCGCTGTTGTTCCGCCGGGCCATTGGTGTGAACTTGTTCATTCAAAATCTGGCGCAAACGCTGCCCGCTTCGGTCGGCAATGGGCCGGATGCGCATCTGCGCCATGGCGGCCAGAACTTGCGGGCTGCCCGAAACGCCGGACGAACCATAGAGAGGCCGAAAACCACAGCCGGACAGCGCAACAGCGGCCAAGGATCCCAGGCCGCTGATAAATGTGCGCCGCAGAACAGAAGGCTTGTCACATAAAGGCATATGCTTTGGTTTCACAATCACAGCGCTACATTCATACTTTAAGTCAGTGTCGGCGATGATAAGGTTTCCCCGTTGCCAGGGGGAGGCAAAATTCATGAAAAGACGCGATCTTTTTGCGGCGGCGACCTTGCCATTTGCCGCGCCGGCTTGGGCGCAAACAACGCAAGATCATAGCGCATCCAAAACCCCCGGCGAAATCGGCCTGACGGGTCCGCTACACACCATCACGCTGATTACACCGGATTTGCCGGGCACAGCAAAAATGTATCGTGATGCACTTGGTATGGACCTCAATGGCCCGATCACCATGCCGCCTGTGACACAGCAAACCCTGGCGCGTGCTTGGGGCATTCCAGCCGACCTGAAGTGGTCGCTTTATGTTTTTCGTCGCCCGACTGTTCCGTTGGCTGCGCAAATTCGTGTTGTTGTCACGGAAACACCCACACCCGGGATTCGAAAAAGCTGGAACCGGCAGGAAGCAGGGCCCTATGGCATGGGCTTCCCTAATGCCGATGTCATGGCGTGGGACAAACACATCGCGAGTCTAGGTTTCAAACGCGCAACACCCGAGATCGAACGCTTCCCCCTCAAGCGTCCCGATGGCACGCCGTACGATGTGCTGGAGGCCACCTTTGATGGGCCAGATTTTTTGCGCAGCATTGCCATCTCGCGCCGCGACGGCATGAGCCAAGTGGGCGACGTTGATCCGCAAACCGGTCGCGGCGGCCCGGCCTACGCCACCCAAGTTGTTGCCGACATGGATGCGATGGTGCGCTTTCTCACCACCGTGCTTGATTACGAAGTTCGCACTGATCGCATGTGGAAAGCCTATGAGGTGCCGTTCCGCTTCATTACCGCCTACGCCAAAGGGGTGAAGAATGGCCACATTGCGCTTGCCGCATATGATGCCAAAGACATTGTGCCCGGCACCAATGTACCGCCGGCGCCGCCCAATCGCGGCATGGCGATGTGGAGCCTTCAGGTGCAAAGCTTAAGCGAGATGCAAAAAAGAATAGCAGCGGCGGGCTTAATGCCGACGGGGCGCTACACCAAAATCGACGCGGCGGATTTGGGGCCGCGATCCGCTGTCATGGTTCGCGCCCCCAATGGTTTTGTGTTCGAGCTTTTTGAAAAAGAGGCTTAACCTCTTTTACTGAGCCGCCACGATATTCACGATCTTCTCGCGCACCACGATCACTTTGCGCGGCGGCTTGCCGTCCATGTGCTTTTGCACAGCCGGGATCGCCAAGGCCAGTTCTTCGTAGGTTTTTTGATCGTCGGTCTTTTTCACGTTAATCGTGCCGCGCAGCTTGCCGTTCACTTGAACACCCACGGTCAAACTATCGTCTTCCATCAGGGCGGCGTCGGCCTTGGGCCAAGCTTCATCGGCCAGGATGGTCGTGTGGCCTAGGGTCAACCAGGCTTCTTCGGCAATGTGCGGCGCCAAGGGGCTTACCAAACGCGCGATGGTTTCAACACCGAAGCGGAACACCGCTTCACCGCCCGCTTGAGTACGGTCGATGGCTTCAATGGCGTTCGACAATTCACGTACGCGTGCCACGGCGGAGTTATAGCGGAAGCGTTCCAAATCCTCGGTGATGGCGTGAATGGTTTTGTGGCACTGGCGCAAAGCGGTTTGTGTCGACGCGGCCAGTGTTTCGAAGGCCGGGATCGCTTGCGGTTTGATGTCGCGGGCGGTTGTCGCCAAACGCCACAGGCGGTTGATGTAACGCCAGGCACCCTCAATGCCCGCATCGGTCCATTCCAGGTCGCGTTCCGGGGGTGAGTCCGACAGCATGAACAGGCGTGCCGCATCGGCCCCGTAGGTGTCGATGATGTATTGCGGGTCCACCGTATTCTTTTTGGACTTCGACATTTTTTCCGAACGGCCCACGGTGACCACCGCGCCGTTGGAAATGCGCGAAGCGCTGTCGCCATCCTTCTTCACATCACCCGGTTCAACCCACGCACCGTTGGCGTCTTTGTAGGTCTCGTGACAGACCATGCCTTGGGTGAAGAGCCCCGCGAAAGGTTCTTTCACGTCCAAATAACCGCACACCTACATGGCGCGCGTGAAAAAGCGCGAATACA
>JAEUKL010000169.1 GCA_016793005.1 Rhodospirillaceae bacterium
CAGTTCCACATCCACGCCGGCTGTCGGCTCATCCAGCACCAAGATCGGCGGCGTGTGGACCAAGGCTTTCGCCACCAGCAAGCGGCGGCGCATGCCGCCCGACAAAGTGCGCGAATACGCATCGGCCTTGTCCAGCAACCCGACGGCTTTTAAAATTTCCTCGGTGCGGCGCTCGTTTTTTGGCACGCCATATAAACCCGCTTGCAGTTCCAACGCTTCACGCGCCGTGAAGAACGGATCCAGGTTCAGTTCCTGCGGTACGATACCGATCGCACATCGGGCCTGGCGTTCTTGGGTTTCGATATCGTAGTCCCACAACTTGACGGTGCCCGACGTACGCCGGACCAAGCCCGCCATAATGTTGATCATCGTCGATTTGCCGGCGCCATTCGGGCCAAGCAGCCCAAAGAACGAGCCCCGCGGCACACTCAGGTTGATATCGCTGAGAGCTTGTTTCGGCGCACGTTTGTTGGACCCGGCATAGACCTTGCTCAGGTTGCGGATGTCGACGGCAAGATCGGGCAATGCAGCGGTCATGGAACGACTCGGATACAATAGGCTTAGATACAATGGGTTCGCATGGTTAACGCGCTAGGGCGGGTATGGTCAATGCAAGGACACCTGATTTACCGATATGTAAGCGATGCTTGAAATGTAAAGCTCGCCGCCCCATAAACGGGGTCGCGATTGAGGTTCTTAGAGTGGGGATTTGCCATGGCCGAGCCGGTGGAAACCATCAAGGTCGACACGACACAGGTGAATTGTGACGGCGGCGGCGGTGCCTTGGGCCACCCGCACGTGTACCTGCAGATCAAACCCGAAGTGGGCAAGATCGACTGCCCCTATTGCGGGCGCGAATACGTGCTGGACAAAAACGCCAAAGCGCACGCGCACTAAACCCTCTTATGGCTAAGTCCAAGCCCCGCCGCCTCTACCTCATCGACGGCTCCGGCTACATCTTCCGCGCGTTCTACGCGATCAAAGGGGGCATGACGCGCCCTGACGGCACGCCGGTGAATGCTGTCTACGGCTATTCATCAATGCTGATGAAGCTGCTGGACGACTTGCGCGATGACAGCGTGGATGAGTTGATTGCGGTTGTGTTCGACACGGCGCGCAAAACCTTCCGCAACGAGATCTACAAAGAATACAAAGCCCATCGCCCGCCACCGCCCGATGATCTGGTGCCGCAGTTCGCCATCGTGCGCGAGGCCTCGCGTGCCTTTAACGTGCCGATTTTGGAAAAAGGCGGCTTTGAAGCCGACGACCTGATCGCCACCTACGCCAAACTGGCCGAGAAAGCCGGCATCGATGTAGTGGTGATTTCTGGTGACAAGGATTTGATGCAGCTCATCCGCCCGGGCGTGCGCTTGCGCAACCCCATGAGCAACGCCGACATCGGCGTGAATGAGGTGATGGAAAAGTTCGGCGTGCCGCCCAACAAAGTCATCGACGTGCAGTCGCTGATGGGCGACAGCACCGATAACGTGCCGGGCGTGCCGGGTATTGGACAAAAAACCGCCGCCGAGCTGATCAACACCTACGGCGACCTGGATACGCTGTTAAAGCGCGCGGGCGAAATCAAACAGAACAAGCGTCGCGAAAGCCTGATCGAAAACGCCGAGCTGGCGCGCATTTCGCGCGAGCTGGTGACGCTGAAGGAAGACTGCCCGATTGATGTTCCGCTGGACGACTTGAAGTGGAACCCGCCCGACGAAGATACGCTGCTGAAGTTTTTGAGCGAGAATTCGTTCAAAAGCCTGATGGCCAAGGTGTCGGCGAAGCTGGGGCCTAATGCGGCCGTGTCGAACGGCACGAAGGCCGATACCTCAACGCCAAGCGACACAACGGCCTCTGCGGTTGAAGCGGCGATCTTGTCCAAGATCGACACGTCGAAATATGAGACGGTTCAAACCAAGCAGCGCCTGCAAGCCTGGGCCGATAAGGCCTTGAAAAACGGCTGGGTGGCGGTGGACACCGAAACCGACGGGCTTGATCCGCGCCAGGCCAAATTAGTTGGCATTTCGCTGTGCGTGAACGCGGGCGATGCTTGCTACATCCCGCTAGGGCATGGCGCCAACATGGAGGGCCAACTTGCACTGGACCCCGTCACACGCCCGCAGCAAGTGACCGTAAAAGAGGCGGTCGACATTCTGGGCCCCATGCTGCGCGATCCTTCGGTGCTGAAGGTGGGGCATAACATCAAGTTCGACATGCACATTCTGAATCGCGCCGGGTTCGAGGTCACACCCATCGACGATACAATTGTGATTTCATACGTGCTGGACGGCGCCAAGAACGGCCACGGCATGGATGAATTGTCGGAGATTCATTTGAATCACACGACAATCAAATTCGCCGATGTGTGCGGCAGCGGCAAGAACATGATCACCTTCGACAAGGTGCCGCTGGATAAAGCCACCGCCTACGCCGCCGAAGACGCCGATGTGACCAGACGTTTTCATACGGTGTTAAAACCGCGCCTGCGCGCTGAGCATTTGACCACCGTTTACGAAACGCTGGAACGTCCATTGATCCCAATTTTGGCCGAGATGGAAGCCAAAGGCATTCTGGTCGACACCAAGCGCTTAAAAACGCTGAGCGACGATTTCGCCAAGCGCATGGTGGAGTTGGAAAGCAAAATTCATAAACTCGCCGGTGAAGAGTTTAACGTCGCCTCGCCCAAGCAGTTGGGTGAAATTCTGTTCGAGCGCATGAGCCTGCCCGGCGGCAAGAAAGGCAAAACCGGCGCCTATGGAACAGGGGCCGACGTACTGGAAGAGTTGGCGGGCCAAGGCCACGACCTGCCCGCACGCGTGCTGGACTGGCGTCAGTTGGCCAAGCTGAAAAGCACCTACACAGATGCGCTGGTGGAAGCTGTGCACCCCGAGACCAAGCGCGTGCATACGTCGTTCTCGCAGACCATCGCATCGACCGGGCGGTTGTCGTCGACCGAGCCCAATTTGCAGAACATCCCGATCCGCACGGAAGAAGGCCGCAAAATCCGTACGGCGTTCGTGGCCCCCTCAGGTAAAACTTTGATCTCGGCTGACTACAGCCAGATCGAACTGCGCTTGGTGGCACACGTCGCCGATATCAAAGGCATGAAGCAGGCCTTCAAGAACGGCGAGGACATTCACGCAGCCACCGCCTCGCAGATGTTTGGCGTGCCGATGAAGGACATGACCTCGGAATTGCGCCGCCGTGCCAAGGCTATCAACTTCGGCATCATCTACGGCATCTCGGCTTTCGGGTTGGCGCGCAACCTTGGCATCGAGCGCAGTGAAGCGCAGGCATTCATTACGGCCTATTTCAGTAAATTCCCCGAAATTCAAGACTACATGACCCGCGCCAAGGAAGAAGCCAAGTCAAACGGCTTTGTCATGACGCCCTTTGGCCGCCGCGTGTGGGTGCCGGGCATCGGCGATAAAAACGGCGCCGTGCGCAGCTTCGCCGAGCGCCAGGCCATCAATGCGCCGATCCAAGGCGGTGCTGCTGATATCATCAAGCGCGCCATGATCCGCCTGCCCGATGCGTTGAAGAAAGCGAAACTCAAAGCCGACATGCTGCTGCAAGTTCACGACGAACTGATCTTTGAAGTGCCCGACGCGCAAGTCGAGGCGACAAAAAAAGTCGTGAAGGCCGTGATGGAAAGTGCGGCGCACTTAAGCGTGCCTTTGGTCGTCGAAACCGGTTCGGGCCAGAACTGGGACGAGGCGCACTAAACCCATGGCCGCCAACCCCACACCCACGCGCAGTCCCT
>JAEUKL010000224.1 GCA_016793005.1 Rhodospirillaceae bacterium
AAGTTCAGCGCGCGGGGTCAGGGCCGCGACCGAGTCCACCACCAACACGTCGATAGCGCCAGAACGCACCAAGGTATCGGCAATTTCAAGGGCCTGTTCACCGGCGTCGGGCTGCGAGATCAGAAGGTCGTCGAGGTTCACCCCCAGCTTACGGGCATAACCCGGATCAAGCGCGTGCTCGGCATCGACGAACGCACACGTGCCGCCTTTCTTTTGCGCTTCGGCAATCACGTGCAAGGCCAGCGTGGTCTTGCCCGAGCTTTCCGGGCCATAGATTTCGATGATGCGGCCTTTGGGCAGGCCGCCAATTCCTAAAGCCAGATCGAGGCTGAGAGAGCCGGTGGAGATGGCTTCGATTTCCACCGCGCTGTCCTTCTGGCCCAGCTTCATGATGGAGCCCTTGCCGAACGCGCGTTCGATTTGGGTTAAGGCAGCGTCGAGGGCTTTGTTTTTGTCCATGTTGTCTTTGTCTACCAAGCGTAAGGCGGCTTCAGCCATGTGAGGCTCCTGTCTGTATTGGTTCCCCGACTGATCTTCAATCGGGCAGTCATTCATGACGGCTTGGTGTGTGCTTTGCGGCGTCTAACCGCTTGTCCCCCCGCCGATTTCTATAGTGTACATGGTTTGTTCTCACGCTCAAGTGAAAAATGGAACAAAACGTGAAAATTATTATTAATTAAATAAATTCAATTACTTATATAATTGTCGCATAATATTGAACGCACTCTCAAAATTGGCACCTCAAGGCCCGCAAAACACCGGCAAAGCCTCTGATCTCACGTGAAGAATTGACCGTATGAAGGGGGTCTGAGACTGTACGGCAGCATCACCACGGCGCGCGCTGGCCCAACCGCTTGAAAGCCAGCGTGCTTGAAAAGATGCACATACCGTCATTCTTTTTTCTGAGATGGAGACCATCCATGACCAAACTGATTTCAGCAGCCCTGGCCGCCGGCATTGCGCTCGCCGCCCTCTCCGCCTGCAACACCGTCGAAGGCGTGGGCAAAGACATCAAGAGTGCCGGCAAAACCGTCGAGAAAGTCGGCAAAGACAGCAAATAAGCCGCCGCAAGATTTCAAAACAAACCCCGTCGCTGGTGAAGCGGCGGGGTTTTTTGTTTGTTGAATCACCTGCGCCTCAGCGCACCGGCAGCGTCACATCGCAAATCGAGAAATCGGCCCCCTTGGCGCGGCGGGTTTTCGCGACAAGGCTCTGAAAGGCTTTGCTGGCAGTGTCCATCACCTGCACCTGTGGCCGCTCGGCCGCCGGCAGATCGACCAGCATCGTTGCGCGCGTCATCACATCGGGCTTCGCCGGCGGCTCGCCCACCGCAATAGCCCGGATCACATCAAGACCGACAATCGTCATGCCCATCATGGTGTAGTTGTGGTCCAGCCGCCGCGAGGGATCGCGCATCAGGAAGAACTCTGCATTGGCCGTGTTTACGGCTTCTTCGCGGCCCATGCCGAAAGCGCCGGGGCAATAAGCCCCCCATGCGCGCGGCGGGCGCTTCAACTTCACTGCAATCTCATACGGCTCAGACTCAAGCGGAAAGGCCTCCAAGAACCCGCTGATGGTATCGGAGCGACGCTGTACAAAAACCGGCGCAATGTGGGGCTCAAGCTTAAAGGTGAACTCGGCGGTCAGGTCAGGGTACTGCGACCGGCCGCTGTCGGCGTTGTTGGGGTTGCCGGTCTGCGCCACAAACCCATCGAGCACGCGGTGAAACTGCAAGCCGTTGTAAACGCCGTCGCGCGTCAGTTGCTTGATGCGCGCCACACCCAAGGGCGCTGCCGCTGTGTTCAGTTCAACGACAATGCGACCCTTGGTGGTGTCGAGAACAAGCGTGTTATCAGGGTCAAGCGCGCGCCAGGTTTCGGCAGCATAAGAGAGGTTGCAAACCAGAAGCGAGAGTACCCATACACCGATGGCTGTGGCCTTCACGACGCGCTCCTATGCGGCTGTATTTCTAGACAGCTTCGTCCAGAACGTCCTTCACCTTCGCGGCGAGTTGACCAAGGCTGAACGGCTTGGGCAGGAAATGGAAGTCGTGGCCGGTCGCCACTTCGCCGCGCGCGATTTCTTCCGAGTAGCCGGAGATGAGGATAATTTTGATTTCGGGCCGCTCAACCCGGATCAGACGCGCCAAGGTGCCACCGTCCATGCCGGGCATCATCATATCGGTGATCATCAGATCAACGGTTGATTGATCACGCAGAATATCCAGCGCCTGCTCGCCCGTGCGGGCTTCCAGCACTTTGTAGCCTTTGTTCTTGAGGGCCCGCGCCGCAAACACACGCACCGCGTCTTCGTCTTCCACCAGCAACACGGTGCCATGCCCAACCAGATCTTTGGGTGGCTCAAGTGATACATCAGCAGCGCTTTGCGCTTTTTTGGCCGAACCAGCCCCTTCGCTGTCTTCGACGCGCGGCAGGTGGATGATAAACTTGGCGCCATGCCCCAGGCTTGAATCCACCTGAATAAAACCACCGGTCTGGCGCACGATGCCGTAGACGGTCGCCAAGCCTAAGCCCGTGCCCGCACCGGGCACTTCTTTTTTGGTGGAAAAGAACGGCTCGAAAATGCGTGCCAGGTTTTCGGGCGGGATACCGGTGCCGCTGTCGGCCACTTCGATGCGCACATAACGGCCCGCTGAAAGCTGTTCGGCGCCCAGCTGCGGCGGCTTGTCGAAGGTCACCGCCGACGTGCTGATGCTGAGCGTACCGCCGCCCATCATGGCATCACGCGCATTGACGGCGAGGTTGATGATCATCTGGTCGAACTGACCAGGATCGACGCGCACCAAGCCGATATCACGGCCGTGCATCAGCTTGAACTCGATGGATTCGCCAATCAGCCGCGTCAGCAGATGCGAGAGTTCCGTCAGCGCATCGGTAGGATTGAGGTTCTTGGGCTGCAAGGGTTGCTTGCGCGAGAAGGCCAAAAGCTGGCGCACCAGGTTGGCGGCGCGGTTGGCGTTCTGTTTGATCTGCATGATATCGGCAAACGACGGGTCACCCGCCGCGTGACGCTGTAACAGCAAATCGCAGAAGCCAATCATGGCCGTCAGCAGGTTGTTGAAGTCGTGCGCAACGCCGCCGGCCAACTGCCCCATGGCCTGCATTTTCTGCGCCTGGGCGAACTGCACTTCGAGGTTTTTTTGCTCGGTGGTGTCGATGAAGTGCGCGACAGCACCCTCGATCCCGTCCACGCCGCCTGCGGCGGGTTCGGTCAAAGGTCCTAAGTAAACCGCAGCTTGCGTAACCTTGCTACCGGCCAAGCGCGTATCCAAGTGCACACCCGCGCTTTCGCCCAGCAGGACTTTGTTCAGCTCGTCATTAAAATCCTTGCGATCCTCGGGCAGCAAACGTTCCGCCAAGGGCCCGCCGATCAGGCCTGCGCGCGGCTGATTGCTTAAGGTCTCGAAGGCCGTGTTGCAGTCGACAATCACACCGTCGGGATCGGTGATCGCGATAGCGACAGGCGCTGCATTGAACAGCACGCGGAAACGCTCGTAGGCACCCCGGCTTGTGGGCCCCGCCTGCTCGCGCATCACGCCGTCGCGCACAACTAACGTACGTGTGCGGGTCACGCCTGCGTCGTCATAGGTGCTTTGCAACACCAACGCCGGAACCACATCGCCCGCGGCTGATTTAAACTGTACCTCGCCACGCCATTCACCGTCGGCTTGGGGGCGAACACCACCGCCCAGCACATCGTCGAGCTTGGTGCCCAGAAGCGCATCAGGCGAGCGGCCCACCCATTCGGCGAAGCGCTGGTTGGCGAAGGTGAGATTCCCATCGATGTCGGCGGAATACACGCCGATAGGCATGAAATGCAAAAAGTCGGCGAGGTTCTGGTATTGCTGGTTCAGCACATCTTCGATGGCATGGCGACCTGTCACATCGTCCAACCGCCACAGCAGCGCGCCTTCGCCCACAGGCAAGGCCGTCAGAGAAATGCGGATATACTCAGGCTCAGGGTCGGTACTTGTGACCGCGATTTCCGAGTCAAACGGTGCAGCCGCCGTCACCGCCTGGCGTAAGCGGCTTAAAACGTCCTGGTCCTCGTCCGGGAAGGCCGCACGGCGATCAAAGGCTGCCAGAGGGTCTTCGCCCCGCAGCCAATCCTTGGCCGCCGTATTGGCATAGAGAACTTTGCCGTCACGGTCGGTCAGAACCCGTAGCGCGGCCATCCGTTCGATCACCACTGATAGTGTATTGACCGCATCCTCTTCGGCGCTGCGTCGTCCGCCAAAAGCTGAAAACCCAAGTGCAGCGACGCTGGCCAAGGCTGTGGCGGCCAGAAGCGCTAAACGCAGGCCCTCAGGTGCTGCCATGGCAGCACCTGCGCCAATCGCGCTTAAACCTGCGGTAATGCCCGCAGCGATCCT
>JAEUKL010000227.1 GCA_016793005.1 Rhodospirillaceae bacterium
AATTTTTAGTGATCGAAAAAGCCACGCAGAATAGTGCCGACCGCGGTGGTTTCCGCATCTAAGAACCCGTGGGTCCATCCTGGTAAATCCTGAACGCGGCCGTTCTTCAGCAACGGTGCGGCGCGCGGTGTGTAAGTCCACAAATCGTCTTCGGGATTCAGAATCAAAATGGGATGCGTTGAGTCCTGCAGCGCTTTGGCGATGTTGTAGTTAAAGGCCGCGCGGTGGCCCCACGGCGACCAATCCGGATTGCGCTGGCCATCCAGGAAAATGTTGAACTTCTGATTCGGGTCCGGGCCCATGCGCCAGAATTCGGTCTTGAACGACGGCCAGCGGGCTGCCATCGTGGCGGGACGATCATCAATCGGCAGCGGAACGTATTGTTTGCGGAACACGTCCGTCTCTTCCGTCGTAAACACTGTCGCCGAAATCATCACAATTTTACGCATGACCTTGGGGCTTTGGCGCGACATCTCAACGGCTGTCAGCGCGCCTGTGTGGTAGCCCATCACATCGACAATGCCCAACCCCATGTCGGTGATGAAATCCAGCATCACGGCGGCATAGTCGCTGATCTCGGGCGGCGAGCGTGGCGCATCCGACATCCCGAAGCCCGGCGTGTCGGGCGCGATGACAAAGCGGTCGCGCGCCATGTCGCGCATTAAATTCTCGAACACATAGCCCGATAGCGGGCTGGGGTGCAGCAACAGCAACGGACTGCGGCTGCCATGCGAGCCAGCGACGCGGTAGTGAATCTGGCCGTAACGGCCTTTGGCATAGCCACGCGTAACGGTGGCAAGTGATGCTTGGCCGCTGGTGGGCATGTGCTGTAAGTCCCCGAAATCTCGCCCTTTTAGGGTAGGCGATTCGACGGTTAGTTTACCTTGTCCAGAATGCGAGCGCAGAAGAAAATTGCGTAACATCTGCGGTCGCGGTTTTCTAAGGTTCGCGCCGAAATCCAGGGGGAAGCTGAAGACATGGCGATCGCGCCGGACATCGACCGCGCCTTCATTCGCATTCAGGAAGGCTTGGTGCACTATCGTTTTGCGGGTGAGCGCAAGGCCGATGGGCCGTTGCCGCTGTACATGGTGCACGCGGGGCCCGGTTCGTCGGCGGGCATTGCGCCGCTAATCGCAGAAATGGCGCGTAACCGTTTTGTCGTCGCCCCTGATACGTTGGGCAACGGTGACTCTGTTGGCCCTGCCGTGAAAAATCCCGATTTGACCTACTACGCCGATAGCGTCTTGCGCGTGATGGATGCACTGAAAATCGACAAGGCGGATTACTTCGGCACGCATACGGGCGCTCACATTGGCGTGGAACTGTTGCTCACGCGGCCCGACAGATTCCGGAAGGTGATTTTTGACGGCATCGGTATTTTCCCCGATGCGTTGAAACAACAGATGCTGGAAAATTATGCGCCCGAAATCGCGCCGGATGAATTCGGGCGTCATTTTGTCTGGGCCTGGAACTTTGTGCGCGATCAGTCGCTGCACTTTCCATACTTCCTGCGCGACCCCGAACACCGCCTGAACAATCCGGTGCCGCCGGCTGATGTGCTGCACAAATCAGTCACCGAAGTGCTGAAGGCGCTGACGACGTATCACAACGGCTACCGCGCCGTGTTCGGTCACGACACCAAGGGGCGCCTGGCGCAGATCAAGAGTACCCCGTTGCTGTTTATGGCGTCTGAACCCGACCCGCTCCATGCATACTTAGATGATGCGGCTAAGCTTGTGCCGGGGGCCGCAAAGGCCCTGATTACGCGCACGCAAGGGCTGGCAGGCCGCGTGAAAGTGATGCAGGATTTTTATAATGTCTAAGTCTGTATCGAAACCGCGCCTGTCGAAAACCGCCGCACTGCCGCGCGTTGGCCGTGCATTCGTCGGCTATGTTTTAGCATTGCGGCGCTGGTACGGGCGCGAAAACCGCCGCCGCGCCCCGCGTGGCCGTACGTTCGAGCAGGCAGGCTTTCGCTTTGCGCGCTGGGTTTGCACCCATAACCAGAAGGGCAGCGGTTTCTAACTCGCTCGCCTTGTTCACGCGGCCCCGCTCCAACTTTAGCGTTGCCGTAATCACTGCATATCCGAGTTCGGACCAATACGCGGCATAATCTTGTGCGGCCCCGGGCGTCGCAGTCTGATCTTTTATCAAAGTACGCCAGAGCCCTTTGCGCGCGGTATCGGGGCTCAGCAACGTAAAATCGCACGCGTGGTCTGCCGCAGGCCAAGCATTGAGGTCTGCGGTTTCGGCGGTTGCGCCAATCGCAATCATGGCGGCATGCTCAACAGCGCCGATGCGCTCGCATTCACCTTGCTCGCAGGCCAGCGCATCTTTCACGGATGGTGTGATTTGGCCACGGCTTGCGCGCTCGGCGGCGGCCACCAGGGCTTTGCCTTGCGCACGATAGGCTTGAAGCGCTTCATTGAAGGCTTGCCGTGCGCCGCGCAGTTTTCGTTCGGTTTCAAGGCGCGCGATCAGCGTGGTCTGGTCCGATGCTTTTACCGCCTTGCGTGTTATGTCGCGCAGCGACTTTTCAGACGCGGTGATCGTGGTTTGCAGTTCAGATAACGGCGCAATGCATTGCGCTGCCGCAGGTGCGGCCCACAGCATGCAGATAATGGAAAAGCTAGTAACCGCCCGCCACATTGCCGCGCGCCTTCAGGAACGTCTCAGTCCGTAAAATGGCATTATCGCGGATGTTCTTGAAAAATAAATCCATGTCATGGAAGTGCAAATTTTGTCCGGGTAAAACCAACAACTGGAAGTCAGGCTTTGGCGGCAGATCTACATAAAGCGCGCCGTCTTTGCATGTGGCCCCCAGAACGCCGGGCTGTAAGCGGGGCAATGGTCCAGGCCCTGCTTTACCGGGCAGCGCGCCCAGATTGGCTGCCTTGGGTGCGTCGGGTTGATCGGTGTCGAACGTGAGCGGATTGATGCAGAGCGTATCCGAACCCTCGCGGGTTTTGAACCGCGCTTCATAACGGTCGGCATAGCGTGCGGTGGTGGTTTTACCATCGCCATCGCGTCCGAATGTCAGCCATGACACGACGCAGCCGGTTTGCGTCGGTTTTGTGCAGGCCGTGATGGTTTTGTACTGTCGCCCGAACACACCTGTCGGAAAGCCAATGCCGATGCCGTACACCGCAACAAGCTGCGGGCGGATCGGTGAGGCATCGATCACGTCTTCCAGCAGTTGTTGAATCAGGAACGTGCCTTGGCTGTGGCCCACCAGAATGAAGGGGCGGCCATCGTTGAAGTGATCAAGGTAATACTGAAACGCGGCCTTGATATCTTCATAGGCAACGGTGCGGGCCTTATCGCCGCTGTCGTCTTTAGCGCCCACGGCAGCGCTGGTGGCTTGGCGATATCGGGGCGCATAAATGCGGCAGCACCCGTTAAAGATGGCGGCCTGGCGTGCAATCACGCTGACATCCGTCCAAGCATTGGTTTCAGCGTCATCAAGCTCCTGGTTCCAGTTGTAGTTGCCGCGGAACGTGGTGGGGTGCACGTAGAACACATCAACCGCGGCTTCAGCCTGATTGTCGCCCACGGTCTCGCCGTCTGGCACCAGATCAGCCGCGTCTTTATGTTCAGCGCCTGGAAGTGCCGCCCATGTTGCCGGGTCGGCGTAGTTGGGCGGGGTCGGGCGGCTGTAGCCATCGAAAGATTTCTTCGGCGGGCCCATGGTGGCCATGACCATCAGGCGCGGATAAAGCCAATAGGCGCCCATCAGGATCACAATAACGGCAGCGCCGATGGTGATAGTTAAACGGCTCATGGAGTTAGGTCTTTCCCATCAGTTTTGGCCAACCTGTGCCGGAGTATGATCAAAGTTTTTGAACCTTCATAGGTCTGCGCCCCAAGCATGCTAAGGTTTTACATGGGAATAAGAATGAGGGGTTCATGACCGCGCGCAAGCATTTCGTGGTGTGGTCAGGTATCGCGGCACTGCTTGTTGCGGCCTATTTTGCTTATGATTGGCGCTTCTGGGTGCGCCATTTTCAAAGCCCGCCCGATGAGCGGATTATCTACGACTTTGATTGGTACACACCCAAAGTCCGGATCGGCGAAGGCGCAGGTCGCGATATTCCTGTGGTATCAGACGCTGCGCATACCATTGACCCTGCGGCTTTGGCGCACGTGGTGGACTATGCGCGCGATCTAGACAGCTACGCTTTCATCGTCGCGCGCAACGGCACGATTGAGGCGGAATACTACAAAGAAGGGTTTGGCCCCGACTCGCTGTTTGATTCGCAGTCCATGCACAAAGGGCTGCTCAGTCTGGCGTTTGGATTAGCCGTTGATCGTGGCGCCATCCCTGATCTGGATGCGCCCGCAGCGACGTATTTGCCCGAGTGGCAAAACGATGGCCGTGCCAAAATCACCATCCGGCAGCTTCTGGCCAATACCAGCGGTTTAGCAGAGCCGGAATTTGCCGAGCGCCCCTGGTCAGGGGCGTACCGTTTGTTCATTGCCGACGATCCGGATGGAACAGCTTTAAGTGTGCCGCTGGAACGCTCGCCCGGCGAAACATTCCGATTTAATCACGTCAATGCACAGGTGCTTCACGCGGTGCTGACGCGCGCGACCAAGCAATCGTATCCGGATCTTCTGAAATCATATCTCTGGCCTCAGGTGGGAAATGGCGCAGCCCAGGTTCGTTTAGATGTGCCGGGCGGCCAGACGCGCGCTGTCTGCTGTTTTCAAACGACGGCACGGTCTTGGCTGCGCATTGCCCAACTGATTCTGGATCATGGGCGTGCTGGCGACACCCAGGTGATTTCAGAGCGCTGGGTGACTGAAATGACCGCGCCCGGCGCCGTGAACCCGAAATTCGGATTCAATTTATATCTGGGCCAGCCCGAACCGCGGCGCGCCGGCAGTGCAGGCGGGCGTGTGCAGCCCACACGCGCCTCTGAACCATTTGCGGCCGCCGATGTGCGCTATTTTGAAGGGCGCGGCGGTCAGCGGACGATGTGGATTCCATCGCAGAACCTGGCGATCATCCGCATCGGCAAAATCAATTTTGCCTGGGATGATGCCAAGGTCATCAATCCGCTGATTGCAGCTCTTAAGAATTAACCGGCCTTCGGTGGTGCGGGCGGCGTTGCACTTGTTGACGGCTGTGTTGTCGCGCGCACGACATAGATCAGGGTCAAGGTCAGCGCCATCGCAACAACACCGTAGTAGAACGGGTAGTGCAGGTTCGTTTGTAGTAACGCGCCCGAGAAAAGCGGGCCTGCGCCGCGCGCCAAACTGCCCCACGAGGCGTAGAAGCCCATCACCATGCCGCGCTCCGTATCGGCGGCCTGCTTCGAGACTAAACTCGTAATGTTCGGGTTGAACAGCGCCAAGCCAATCGGCAGCATGGCTTGCGCGACCAACAGCTGCGTCCAGGTGCTTGAGGTTGCAACTGTCAGCAAGCCGGCACCGTAGACGATGCACGCCACTGTAATCACGGGAAGCTCGCCGAATTTTTTCAGCAAGCCGCCGCCCCACTTCGATTGCATCACGCCCAACTGCATCACCACCATGACAACAGCCGCGAACGACAAGGCCAGGCCCACATCGCGTGGGCCGAAGTCCATGGCCGCCGCACCCCACAAGGGGAACGTGGTTTCAAAAACGCTGCCGCCGGTTCCGAAAGCGAAGGCCGCCAGGAACATCATGAACAGGCCCGAGCGTTCGGTGATTTTCTTGAACTGCGCCCAGCGGGATACATGCGGGCGGTTCTTCAGCTTTTCGCGAATTTCCGGCTTCAAGGATTCCGGCAGCAGGAAGATGGTGCTCATCAGCGCGATGAAGTTCGTGACCGCGCAGAAGAACGCAACCAGCGTCAGATTTGCCGTTTCTTTATCGCCGCCGGCCAGCAGGCCGCCGATCATGGGGCCGATGATGAAGCCCAGCGACAACGCACCGCCGATCATGGCCATCCCCTTGGCGCGATTTTCGTTGGTGGTGATGTCGGTGATGTACGCATAGGCCGCGCCGATGTTGCCGGCGCAGATGCCGCCGATAAAGCGCGAAGCCACCAGCATCCAGATATTGTCCGCAAACCCAAGCATGATGAATGCAGCAACAGCACCAGCCTGGCTGATCATCAGGATCGGGCGTCGGCCCAGTTTATCGCTGAGGCGGCCCCAGACGGGCGCCGCGATGAACGAAGCAATCGGGTACACGGCAAGAATGATCGTGACCAGGCTCGGCTCGACGCCCATGCGCGTGGCGATAAATGGGAAGATCGGGTTCATGATCCCGATGCCCATTAAGTCGAGCAAAATGACAAAAAACAGAATCTTCATAGACGTCCCCTTGGGCGCATCAAGCGCCGTGCATCCTATACCAGTGCAGTGTCCCCAAGATCACTGCGGCGGCCGCGGACTGTAGGTGGCCGGTTGCGCGAACGCGAGGTGGCTCATTGCACGAACGCGCATGCGCCTTTGGCGTTGACCACGCGGCGGACGATGTTTGAAATACGCCCGTCAATTCACGAAGGGAAGATAAATGTCAGTACGTGATTATGGATCAAAGGGCCGCGTCGGGGTTGCGCCCCCCCAAGCCAACCCCACAGTTGAACCCGAGATCACAGCTTGCCTGCCGCCGGGTGTGTCGATGCTGGTCACGCGCCTTACCAGCCAATGCGCCGAGCCGAAGGATCGCATGCTGGCTTACGTCGATAACTTCGACCAAGCACTCCAGTGCTATGACACCTTGAAGCCCGACGTGGTGGCATTTGCCTGCACCGCATCGTCGTACATGATCGGGCATGAGCGTGAAGACCGCGAATTTGCTGCCCACGCCAAAAAGCGCGGCTATCCCATCATTACGGGGGCGAAGGCCATTATCGCGGCCTTGAAGCATCTCGGGATCAAACATATTGCCATCGGTGCGCCGTACCCCACATGGACGCTGGATGCGTGCAAAATTTATTACGAACAAGCCGGCTTCAAAATTACGTCGATTCTGCAAATCGAAACCGCGTCCAGCACCGACACACGTTCAATTTACGAACTGACCAGCGCTGATGCCATCGCGGCCCTGCCGCGTATGGATGTGAAAGGGGCCGAGTGCGTTCTCTTTACCGGCAGCGGCATGCCCAGCTTGCGGGCCTTGATCGCGGCGGAGGAACAGACCGGCCTGCCTGCGTTATCCACCAATCTGTGCCTTGGCTGGGCGCTGTGCAGCGCGCTCGGCCTCCAACAGTGGGCCACGGGCCCCCATCGCCTCTTGAACGGGTGGCAGGATCGGCTGAAGCTCCTCTGACATCTTCTGGGGAGAAGCTGGATGCGCTTTGTAAAAGCCGTTGGCATTGTCGTTCTCGGCCTCGCGGTCGTCGTCAACATCGTCTACTGGCAAGATCCGTGGCTGTGGCGCGGCTATTACAATTTCATCACCAGCGGCGGCGATATTGCGTCCGATCAGCGTTTGTCGCCAGACGAAGAAATTCGCGGCGATGGCTCGTTTGTATTGCCCACCGCAACACCTGAAACGCGAACGATTTCCGATGATGCTTTAAAGGCGATGGAAGCTTACGCCAGCGACTTTAATTCCTACGCCATGATCGTGATTCATAAAGGCGTAATTCAAGACGAGTGGTACCCGGAATTCTGGTCGGCCAAGAAAATCACGCAGTCGCAGTCGATGCATAAGACGTTGCAGGCGCTGCTGATCGGTGTCGCGATTGACGAAGGCAAAATTGCCTCGGTTGATGATCCGGTGGGCAAGTACATCACCGAATGGGCGAACGACCCGCGTGGGCGCATCACGCTGTATCAGCTTATGACCATGAGTTCGGGGCTGACCGAGCCGGGCTTTAGCCCCAACCCATTTAGTGACGGCATTGCCTGGATGAACTCAGGTTTTTCGACCGACGTGATTTTGCGCACGCCGATGGACACCTGGGCGCCGGGGTCGAAGTATCACTACAACAATCTTAATTCGGAAATTTTAGGCCTGGTCGTCACGCGCGTTTTTGGTCGGCGCTATTCCGATGTGCTGTTTGAAAAGCTGTGGCAACCCATGGGTGGGGAGCGCGCTTTCATTCACACCGACCGCCCCGGCGGGCGCGCCTATACGTCGTGCTGCCTGGGCGCACCCGCCATGGATTGGGCGCGCATCGGCATGATGTTCCTGGGCAAAGGCGAAGTGAACGGGCACCGTATTGTCTCTGGCGACTGGATTGCGAAAATGACCGAGCGTTCGCCGACAGCGCGCCATTACGGTTTGCAAATATGGTTGGGGTACGACGATCCGCCGATCCCGGAAGGCGCAGGCTCGACGGGGGCCATTGCCTCGGGACCTTACCTGGCGCGCGATACCTTCCTGACCTGGGGCCGGGGTCAGCAGCATGTGTGGGTCGTACCCTCGCAAGAGTTGGTGGTGTTGCGCATCGGTCCGGCCTTGGGGCGTATGCCGATCAAGCCGGGGTTTGATGTGACCTACCTGGTCAACACGGCCCTTAAGGGTTTGAAAACGCCCATGGAACAGTCCGTTTCAGCCCCAGCGAACTGACACCTATAATTTTATAACTCAAACCATGAGTTGTTAGCTATTGCGGTGGTTCACCGGCATCGTCTGGGCCAAATCAGGACCAGCGAAAAATCGTCTGGGCCAATCTTGGACCGGCGAGAGAGCACCGTAAATGGCTGCAAAGTCAGCATCTTACATTCCCAGTGTTGATGAATTGGTGACGGCGGCGCGTGACCTCGTGCCGTTGATCAAGGCCAGCGCCAACGAAGCGGAAGACAGGCGCGATCTGCCGCAGTCATCCATTGATGCGTTGAAGACGGCGGGCCTGCATAAAATTTATATGCCGCGTAAGTACGGCGGCTACGAGATGGACTGGGGGGCGCACTACGCCGTCTCGCGCGAAGTGGCGCAGGCGTGCGGTTCCACGGGCTGGATCGTGTCGCTGGTGTTTTCGCACATCATGTGGGCCGCGCGCTTTCCCGGCGAAGCGCAGGAGGAGTTTTTCGGCTCAAACCCTGATCCCGTGCTGGGTACTGGGTCGGCGGGTGGCGGCTTGCTGACGCCGACCGAAGGCGGCTTCATTCTCAATGGCCGCTGGGGTTTTGTGTCGGGCATCAATCACGCGGCGGGCGCCATGGTCGTCGCGAAGACCGAAGCCGACAAATTGTTCTCGCACTTTGTGATGATGATGCCGGGTGAGTATACGGTCGAGAACAACTGGGATGCTGAAGGCCTGCGCGGCACCGGCAGCCATCACATCAAAGTCACCAATCAATTCATTCCGGCCCGCCGCGCTGTTGCGCGTGATGACCTTTTGGGCCGCAGCCCGCCGGGGTCGAAAATTCACGACAGCTATGTCTACAAAGTGCGCCCGGCATTGTACCAAAAAAGCTGGTTCCCCGGCGTTGTGCTGGGTACGGCCATGGGTGCGCTGAACGAGTACTGCGCGCAAACCAGGTCGCGCATCGGCCAGTTATTCGGCGAAGGCATTGCCGAGCAGGTGCCGGTGCAAATTCGCTTAGGTGAATCCATGGCCGAGATCGATGTGGCCGGTCAGGTCTTTGAAAACTACGTGCGCTTCCTGCACGAAAAGGGCAAAGCTGGTGACGACATTGTGGGGCCCGATATCCTGCGTTCGCGCCGCACGGTCACCACGGCGGCGCATATGTGCCTGTCGGCGGTCGAGCGCTTATCGGCCATGATGGGTGTGACGGCGCAAAGCGGGCGCAACCCGGTGCAGCGCCTGTTCCGCGACTGCCGCACAGTCTCCACGCACATTGAACTGAACTGGGACCACTCCATGGCGCCTTCGGGCAAGTATCTGCTGGGCTTGAAGACCGGCGACCCGTTGGTCGACGCACCTGCCCAAGGCCCGCTTTTGGGGGCCGCGACAAAAGCAATTTTGGGAACGCAAGTTTAGGTTAAGCGCTTCGCGCGACAACCTTAGCGGCGTCGATCAACGCCAGTGTGGCAGGCGAGCGTGTGGCGTTGCGCCGGTAGGCGACCACCAACGGCCATGACCGCGCCTTCAGCGGCGTTATGATCTCCACCAAGTGTTTCGCCTCTAATTCGCGCGTGACCAGTTGTTTCGGCAGCAAGCAAAGAGCATCGCTTTGCGCCAGCCAGTTCAAGGCAAAGGCAACGGCAGTCGTCGACAGTGCCGGGTGCGGCGGCTTGATCTTGTCGGCCGCAAATAGCGATTTGAAATCTTGGGCCGCCTTGGGAAAGTTTGAAATCTCAAGCCACTGGCAGGTAGCCAGATCTTTGGCTTTTACGTTACGGGCCTTCGCCAAAGGATGCGAAGGGCGTGCCACAACGACGTTGTGGTCCTCGCACAGGCGTTCAATGGCGATCAGCTCATCAACCGCGTCCGAGGGCTCGGTCGACAGCACCATATCCAGTTCGCCGCGCAGCAGGGCGCCGGCCAAGCGGTCGAAGTCACCGCTTTCCACGTGGATGCGGATTTGCGGACGGCTGGCATGGAGCTTTGACAGCGCATTGGGCAGCAGTTGGTTCAACATGGTCGGCGTGGCGCCCACGCGCACCATGCCGGTCTTTGTGCCCAGCATGGTTGAAAGATTATCCTGGAAGCGGCGCACTTCAGCATCGATGGTGCGTGCGTGGGGCAGCAGCAGCTCACCGAAAGGGCTTAAGTCCACCGACTGCCGGTCACGGTCCAGTAACCGCACGCCCAGGTTCGTCTCAAGCTGCGCGATGCTTTTGCTGACGGCCTGCTGCGTTAAGTGAACTTTATCGGCAGCGCGGTGGAAGTTGCCTTCCTCGACCACCGCCAGGAAATGCTGAAGCTGCCTAAGTTCCATTCGGTTCAAGTTCCACCGGGCTTAAGTTCCATTGGTTGTTCCTTAACAACTAAATCGCGTTATTATAATACACGAGTTGTTACCATCGCGCACCCCACTGCATACACTGCCGCTCATGAAAACGATCACCTTGGGAACCACCGGCTTGACGGTCTCTGCCGTTGCGCTGGGCTGCATGAGCTTTGGCACGGACAAGTGGCGCGCGTGGGTTTTAAACGAGCC
>JAEUKL010000247.1 GCA_016793005.1 Rhodospirillaceae bacterium
GACTTAAGGTGAAAAGTTCGGTAGCACTGCAGACCACATAGGTTTGCACGCGCTTGCCATTTCTTTCCGTGCCTGCGGACGTAGCCCATTGTTCAAACCCCCTAGAGCGGCAATAGAGCGGCAAGAGGTGATTTGTCGAACTTGGCTAGTAGTAAGAGACCATTCCCAAAGGCTTGATTAGCCTGTGTTTTTGGAATGGTGGGCGATACTGGGATTGAACCAGTGACCCCACGCGTGTGAAGCGTGTGCTCTCCCGCTGAGCTAATCGCCCTTGAACCATTTCAAGGCCCGTTGCCCTTCAAACAAAAGAGCATCGGGGAGGGCCCGGAACCGAAAGCCCGGGTGGGCCCGAAAGGAGGCAGGTTCTTAAAGGCCTGAGCCCCCTCCTGTCAAGCAAACCCGGGGCCCTGGGCCTCAACTCCAGCGTTTCTTAAGCTATTGGAGGGGCTTAGCTTTTTGGCCTCCCGGCTTTAAAAATTGCCCTTATCGTGCCATCTTGCCCAGGCATGAGGGGGGCTAAGCCGCTCATACCTTCTTTTATCACCTGATTCTGGTTCCCGGATGACACTTCCCCCGACCGCAGCCATCGTACTTGCCGCAGGCATGGGCACGCGCATGAAGTCAGCGCGGCCCAAGGTGATGCACGCTGTCGGCGGCAGGCCCTTGGTCAATCACGTGGTTGAGACCTTGAAGGCCGTGAACATCACCAAAGTTGTCGTGGTGGTGGGTCCAGGCATGGACGATGTGAAGGCCGCCGTCGCGCCCCATACCACCGTGGAACAAACCGAACGCTTGGGCACGGGGCATGCCGTACTGCAAGCCAAAGCGGCACTGAAGCATTTCGAGGGCGATATCATCATCGCGTATGGCGACACGCCGTTTGTCAGCGCTGAAGCCTACATGCGCCTGCAAACTGCGCGGGCCGAAGTCAACGGGCCGAAGATTGTGGTGATGGGCTTCCTGCCGGAAAACCCAACAGGCTATGGCCGGCTGCTGATCGGCCCTAAAGGCTTAGAGCGCATTGTCGAAGAAAAAGATGCGACGCCAGAAGAAAAGCGCGTGCGTGTCTGCAATTCAGGGATCTTCGCCGTCGAGGCTGCGACGTTGTGGGCCATGCTGGCGAAGGTCGATAAGAACAACGCCAAAGGCGAGTATTACCTGACCGACATTGTGACCCATGCGCGGGCGGCGGATATTTTATGCGGTGTGGTGCACGGCGAGGAAGACGAATTGCTGGGCATCAACAGCCGCAACGACCTCGCCAGTGCAGAGGCGTTGTTCCAGAACCAGATGCGCCGTCGCGCGCTTGATGGCGGGGCAACGCTGCTGGATCCGGCCACCACATATTTTTCGGCCGATACCGTGATTGGCCAGGATGTGGAGATTGGGCCTCATGTCATGTTTGGGCCGGGTGTAACGGTTGAAAACAACGTCACCATCAAAGGCTACTGCCATATCGAGGGCGCGAAAATTCGAAGTGGCGCGCAGGTGGGCCCGTTTACCCGTTTAAGGCCTGGCGCGGTGATTGGTGTGGACGCGCACATCGGCAACTTTGTCGAAGTGAAGAACGCGAGCATCGAGAAAGGGGCCAAGGTCAACCATCTCACCTATATCGGCGATGCGCGTGTGGGGGCGGGGGCCAACGTGGGGGCCGGCGTGATTACGGCGAACTACGACGGCTTTAATAAATCGCACACAGATATTGGTGCGGGCGCGGCCATTGGCTCAAACTCGGTGCTGGTGGCGCCTGTGAAAATCGGCGACGGCGCGATTACAGGGGCGGGGGCCGTGGTGCGTAAGGACGTGCCCGCCAACGCGCTGGTGCTCAACGATAGCAATCAGAAGGTGGTTGAAGGCTTTGCGCTGAAGTATCGCGCGCAAAAGAAAGCGCAAAAAGAAAAAGCCCAGAAAGAGAAAGCGAAAAAATAGATGTGCGGCATTGTCGGCGTTATCGGGCGTGAAAATGCGGCGGACCTGCTGGTCGACGGCTTGCGGCGGTTGGAATACCGCGGGTACGACTCAGCCGGTGTCGCGACGCTGGTGAATGGCAAGATTGAGCGTCGCCGCGCGCCGGGTAAAATCGTCAATCTCGCCAAAAAAGTTGCCGCCGAACCGCTGGCCGGCAGCGTGGGGATTGCGCACACACGTTGGGCTACGCATGGCGTGCCGAACGAGGCCAATGCGCACCCGCATTCCGATGGTCACGTGGCCGTGGTGCACAACGGCATCATCGAAAACTTCCAGGAGTTGAAGAATGAACTGCTGGCCAAGGGCCACACGTTTGAGAGCGACACAGATACGGAGGTGATCGTTCACCTTATCTCTGAGTATCTGAAAACCACACCCAAGACCGAAGACGCTCTGTTCAAGGCCTTCAGCCGCCTTGAAGGCGCATTTGCGCTGGCGATCTTGATTGCGTCGCGGCCTGATCTGTTGGTGGGGGCGCGCAAAGGCTCACCCATGGCGGTCGGTTACGGCGAGCACGCCATGTACATCGGTTCTGATGCCATGGCCTTGGCACCCATGACCAACCGCATTTCGTACCTTGAGGACGGCGATTGGGTTGTGGCGACCAAAGAGGGGGCTACAGTCTACGACAAAACGGGCGCTAAAGTTGAGCGCGCCATCAAGCAAACCGCGCTGTCGGGTGCTTTGATTGGCAAGGGCGATTATCGCCACTTCATGCTGAAGGAAATTTTCGAACAGCCGCAGGTGTTGGGCGATACCCTGCGGGCGCATTTCAATCCGGCTGCGCGCACCATCACATTGGCCAACATGCCGTTTGATTTGAAGAGCATCGACCGTGTCACGGCGGTTGCGTGCGGCACGGCCTACTATGCGTGCCTGGTGGCAAAGTATTGGATCGAACAACTGGCCAAGGTGCCGGTGGAAGCCGATGTGGGGTCCGAGTTCCGGTACCGCGAGCCACCACTGTCGAAAAACGGACTTGGTTTGTTCGTGTCGCAGTCAGGCGAAACGGCAGATACACTTGCGCCGCTGAAATACTGCAAAGCCAACGGCCAGCATATTCTTTCTGTTGTGAACGTCCCGGAAAGCGCCATTGCGCGTGAATCGCATGTTGTACTGCCGACACTGGCAGGACCAGAAATTGGCGTCGCGTCCACGAAAGCATTTACGACGCAGTTGATGGCGCTGGCTTGTTTTGCCATCGGCTTGGCCAAAGCCAAGGGTGTGATGGGGGCGAACATGGAAGCGCAGCTTTCATCGGCCTTGGCGGGTGTGCCCGCGTACGTGGCCGACATGCTGCACGCCGACCATGATATTCAGAAAATTGCCGAGACCGTGGCCGAGGCGCGCGACGTGCTTTATCTCGGCCGTGGGTCGTCATTCCCCATCGCGCTGGAAGGCGCGTTGAAGCTGAAGGAAATTTCCTACATCCACGCCGAAGGCTATGCCGCCGGCGAAATGAAGCACGGGCCCATTGCGCTGATTGACGAGCGTACGCCGGTAGTCGTTATCGCACCCACGGATGCGCTGTTTGAGAAGTCGCTCTCAAACATCGAGCAGGTCGTGGCGCGCAACGGCAAGGTGATCCTGATTTCCGATGAAGAGGGCGTGAAGCGCGTCGGCAAGCTGGCCGTACACGCGATTACGATGCCCAAGACCGACCCGTTTGTGACGCCGATTGTCGCCGCAATCCCGGTCCAGTTGCTTGCTTATCACACCGCCGTGCTGAAAGGCACCGATGTCGACCAGCCCCGCAACTTGGCGAAGAGCGTCACGGTGGAATAACCGGCTCCATACGTCATCCCCGCGAAAGCGGGGACCCATTTCGCAGCGAGTTCTGAAATAACCATGGATTCCCGCGTGCGCGGGAATGACAATCGGGGTTGTGGCTTACTGGCGTGCTGCATACATATACGCATCTGATCTTCGCTCTTTTATCGAGAGACTCTCTATGCCCCGTTATGACTACGACCTGATCACCATCGGCGCAGGCTCGGGGGGCGTGCGCGCGAGCCGCATGGCCGGGAAGTATGGCGCCAAGGTCGCCGTCATCGAGCACTCACGCTACGGCGGCACCTGCGTCATGCGCGGTTGCGTGCCCAAAAAGCTGCTGGTCATCGGCGCGCACTTTGCCGAGCATTTTGATGATGCGCGCGGCTTCGGTTGGAGCATCGATGGTGCCGCGCACGATTGGCCCGCCATGATCGCCGCCAAGGACAAGGAACTCAATCGTCTGGAAGGCGTTTACAAAAACCTGCTGACCGGTGCGGGTAACACCATCATCGACGGCAAAGGTGTGCTGGCCGATGCGCACACCGTTGAAGTGAATGGCAAGCGTCTCACGGCCGAGCGTATTTTGGTGGCGACCGGCGGCTGGCCGGCGGTGCCGCGTATTACGGGCGCTGAGCACATGATCACCTCTAACGAAGCGCTGGATTTGAAAGAACGCCCCAAGCGCATCGTCATCTGGGGTGGCGGTTACATCGCGGTGGAGTTCGCCGGCATCTTCCGCGCGCTCGGCTCGGCTGTAGATATCGTGATCCGGCAAAAAGAAGTTTTGCGCGGCTTCGATGCCGATATCCGTACGCATTTACAGAACGAACTGGCCAAGAAAGGCATGGTGTTTCACGCCGAAAAATCCATCGCCAAGGTCGAGAAGGCGGGTAACGCCTACAAAGTCACGCTGACGGACAATACCGTCATCGACACGGATTGTGTCCTCTGCGCCACGGGTCGCGCGCCCGCCACGGCAGGCATTGGCCTAACCGAAGCGGGCGTAAAGCTGAACGACAAAGGGGCAGTGGTTGTTGATGAGTGGAGCACGTCGTCGGTCGGCAACATTTTTGCTTTGGGTGATGTGACCGACCGCATCAATTTAACACCTGTCGCCATCAACGAAGGGCGTATGTTCGCGGAAACC
>JAEUKL010000304.1 GCA_016793005.1 Rhodospirillaceae bacterium
GGTCGAGACCGGGGAAGGCGGCCAGGTAGCGCGCTTTCATGCGTGACACAAGCTCAGGGTTGATGTCGCGGCGCGCATCTTCCAGCAGCGACATCAGATCGTACGTGATGGGGCCGGCCACAGCATCTTGAAAGTCGAGAATGCCGCAGGCTTTCATGCCAGGGCGTTGGAACAGGCCCAGCAAATTGTCGACGTGATAATCGAACAGCACCAGTGATGACGGAACACACCAGGCTTTGGGCAGTATGTCGCGCCAGATGGCATCAAACTCTGTCTGCGCCTTGTCAGGAATGGCAGGCGCATTCACCAGCGGCCGATACCACACATTGATGCGGTTCACTTCTTCCAGCAGGCGCGCATCACCGTAGCGGATAACGCCGGTGGGGATCGCTTGCGCTTCCGGCACTTTATGCAGGGCAATCAGTGCATCGATGGCGAGCGCGTACAGTAGTTCTTCATCGTGGCCGCGTGCCAGTAAGCGTGTGTAGGTGTCATCGCCCAGGTCTTCCAGCAGCAGGAGGCCGGCTTGGGCATCTTCCGCCCAAATTTCGGGCACCGAGAAGCCCAGGCCATGCAGGTGTTTGGCGATGCGCACAAAGGGGCGCACATCTTCGTGCGGTGGTGGGGCATCCATCAGCACGGTGCGGCCTTTGGGGCCTTCCAGGCGGTCGTATTTGCGGAACGATGCATCGCCCGCGAGCCGCCAGCGCTTGGCATCACCCCAGCCGCAGTTTTGCAGAAAGTTTTGAATCACAGCGTCGCGCGAAACGGTCATACCGAACCCAAAGCAGACAGAACTGGTTGTAAGCGCGCCCGCCAATGCTCATCGCCGTCAAGGCTGATGGTGCGTGCGCCATTCTTGAGCGTGAAGGACATAGCCAATCGTGACGCCGGGAGCAAACGCCCTAAACGCTCAGGCCATTCGATCAAACAGATTGCATCAGCAAAAGCATCCTCGATCCCCAGTTCAAGGGCATCATCAGGTTTGGCCAGGCGGTAAAGGTCGCAGTGCCAGACGTCACCTTTCGCCGTGTCATAGGTTTGCACCAGCGTAAACGTGGGGCTGGGGACTTCGGTGTCCGCGCTGGTCAGGGCCCGCACAAAGCCGCGCGCGAAGGTGGTCTTGCCCGCGCCCAAGTCGCCCGAAAGCGCCAGCACATCGCCGGGCTGCGAAAGCCCTGCAATTACGGCCGCCGCGCGTTCTGTATCTGTGATAGCGCCAACAGGAAAATGCGCGATCAGGGTCATTTGGCCCGGCCAGGCGTATCGCCAACCGGCAGCGACCATGTCAGCGTCATGTGGCCGTCGCTGTAATTGTCCGTCAGTTTGTCGTCGTGGGGGCCGGCCATTTTTTTGCAGAAATCTGTGGCAATGCGCGCGGGCACAACATCCTTCACATGTTCGCCTTCGTAAGCGACGGTAAATGTGATGGCCGGGCCGCGCCGTTCGATGATCAGGCCGATCTTATTGTTTGCGCAGTCGATGGCCGCCCCCAGCAACAGGAACAGAGCGAGCTTTAATCGCGAGGCGTCAGCCACAATCCATCCGGCTTCGGTCATGCCCGCCGCTGACAGCTCCAGGCCGCGCAGTTTGGCGTTGGGCGTGAGCAGGCGTGTCACGCGGCCCACCAACTCGGCCACATCAACCGCATCCAAGCGAATGGAATGACTGCTGGGGTTAAAGCCCGTCAGGTCTTCGGCATCGGCGACTGTATCGGACAGCGAACGCGCCAACCCGCCCAAACCTTGTTCCTTGCCTTTGGCGGCAGCGAGGTTGCTTAAGCGTGAGAGGTCGTTACCAAGTGCGGTGAACACCCGGGCAGCGATATCCGATTTCAAACGCTCGCTGGTGGCGACGCTTTCTGCTTTGGCGCGCAGGTTCTGCACCGCGCGCTCAGGGGCGGACACGTCGTTGTAGCAGAACAGCACGCCGCCATCGGGCAGGGGCACCGCCACAAACTCCATCACCGAGCCTTTGGCGCGGATCACGCGGCCTTGCTGTGTCGTCCGCTGCTGGTCCGAATCAAGGGCGGCCAGAAGCGTGGCGCGATGACGGCTGAACACGGTTTCATCGTCAAAGAGTTCGCGGAAGGCATCAACCACGCTGACAAGTGTGGGGCTTTCATCAAGTGCCGGCGCATTCAGTTCCCACATTTCGGCAAACGCAGGATTGGCC
>JAEUKL010000327.1 GCA_016793005.1 Rhodospirillaceae bacterium
CGCCAGGTCGAACCGGGCCAAACCGTCGCGGCGTCGCTGCAAACACCGATCCTGTTCAAGCTGGCTGAAGATCTGACGGCTATGGAACTGGTGGTCGATATTGACGAGGCCGACATCGGCCAAGTGAAAGAACAGCAGACAGCTGAATTTACGGTGTCCGCGTTCCCCGAGCGCAAATTCCCCGCTGTGATTTCACAAGTGCGCTTCTCGCCCAAAACGGTTGAGGGTGTCGTGACCTATCAAGCTGTTTTAACTGTCGACAACAAAGACCTGGCCTTACGCCCCGGCATGACGGCAACCGCCGCTGTGACCACAGTCACCATGAAGGACACGCTGTTGGTGCCGGCTGCTGCGTTGCGCTTCCAGCCACCGCGCGCGGCGGCTGCGCCGGGTGGGCAGGCGCAAGGGCCTATGGGCCAGCCGCCGGGCCTGTTCCGTTTGTTCGCGCCAAGTCCTCCGGCTGGTCAGCAGGGGCGTCAATCGGTGCGTACCGCAGCCCGTACGGGCGATACCCAGAACGTGTGGGTGCTTGAAGGCGGTCAACCGAAACCGTTGCCTGTGACGGTGGGCCCCAGCGACGGCCAGCAGACCTCGGTCTCGGGCGAAAACATCGCCGTCGGCACCAAGGTCATCACCGGAACCGAAACCAAGGCGGCGCGCTAACTATGAATGTGCTGACCGACACCGCGGCGGTGCAAAACAGCGGCGCTCGCCAGCCGCTGATCGCCTTTGACCAGGTCTATAAGATCTACGGTCACGGTGAATCGGAAGTGCGCGCGCTGGATGGTGTGAGCTTCCAGATTTTCCCGGGTGAGTTCGTGGCCGTCATGGGCCCGTCGGGTTCGGGCAAGTCGACCACCATGAATATCCTGGGCTGCCTGGACACGCCGACGGCAGGGCATTACTACTTCAAGGGCCAGGACGTGGGCAGCTTGTCGCGCGATGGTCGCGCGTTATTGCGCCGTCACGACTTGGGTTTCGTGTTTCAGGGCTTCAATCTTTTGGCGCGCACGACCGCGCTGGAAAATCTGGAGTTACCCTTAATCTATCGCCGCATCGAAGCCCATGAGCGCCACCGCCTCGCGCGTGAAGCGCTGAAACTGGTGGGTTTGGATGGCCGCGAAGATCATACACCTGCGGAATTGTCGGGCGGGCAGCAGCAGCGCGTGGCGATTGCGCGGGCCATTGTCACCAAGCCGTCGTTGCTCTTGGCCGATGAGCCTACGGGCAATTTGGATTCCGCGCGCAGTCACGAAATTATGGAACTCTTGACGCGGTTTAACCGCGAGCACGGCCTCACCATCGTTCTGGTCACGCACGAAGACGACATTGCTGCTTTTGCAAACCGGCGCATCGACTTCCGCGACGGCAAGATCGTACGTGAAACGCGCAAAGGGGCTTAAGCAATGTTCGCCAACACGCTTTTGATGTCCGTGCGCGAAATTCGCCGCAACCTGATGCGCTCGGGGCTGACGGTCCTTGGCATTATCATTGGGGTTGCGGCCGTCATCATCATCGTCACGCTGGGTGCTGGCACCACGCGACAGGTGCAGGATGAAATCGGCAAGATGGGCTCGAACATGATTACGCTGTCGCCCGGTGGCGCCATGCGTATGGGCGGGGCCGCCTCATCGGCGGCGGCCTTTGATATGGCTGACGTGTTGGCTATTCGCCGCGATATTCCCAATATGCAGGCCGTCGCTCCTGTGTCCTTGCGGCGCTTTCAGGCGGTGTACGGCAACGTCAATCGCCGCCCGCAGGTGATGGGCACGGAAAGCGACTTCTCGGTGGTGCGAAATTGGAAGGTCGTGGAAGGGCGTTTGTTCAACGCGGCCGAACAGCGCTTTGGCCGCATGGTGTGCATTATCGGTTCCACGGTGCGTAACGAGATGTTCCCGTCGGCCGATCCCTTAGGCGCCACCATGCGCATTGGTAAAGCGACATGTGAAGTCATCGGCGTGCTGGAATCAAAAGGCCAGGCCATGTTCGGTGGCGACCAGGACGACATTGTGGTGGTGCCCTTGCGCGCCTTCCAGCGCCGCTTGTCGGGCGCCAACCGTATCGACCAAGTCTATATTTCGGCCGTCAGCGAAGACGCCATCCCGGCTGTGAAAGCCGATCTTGATGTTCTGATGCGTGATCGTCGCAAGATTGCCGAAGGGGCTCAGCCCGACTTTGATGTGCGCGACATGGCCGAAGCGTCGACCATGATGCAGAACACAACGGGCGTGCTTACCACCTTCCTCAGCGCCATTGCAGCGGTAAGCTTGCTGGTGGGGGGCATCGGGATCATGAATATCATGCTGGTTTCAGTGACCGAACGCACGCGCGAGATCGGCATCCGCCTGGCTATTGGCGCCTTGGAAAAAGAAGTGATGCTGCAATTCCTGGTCGAAGCCGCCATGCTGTCGGCCTTCGGCGGGTTGGTCGGCATTACGTTGGGCCTCTTGGGGGCCTTGGCCATTGCCCCCGTCATCAACGTGCCCTTTGTGTGGCAGCCTGCCACAGTGATCAATGCATTCGCGTTTTCGGCGGCTGTGGGCGTGGTTTTTGGCTTCATGCCCGCCCGGCGCGCGGCGCGATTAGACCCCATTGATGCCTTAAGACACGAGTAAGATCATATACACTACCGGGCGGTAGGATTTTTGCGGAAAATCAAACCGACAAGCGGATGGGCCAGCGTGGGTGCCGTTGACCGGTATACACTTGAAGGCCAGTGTGTGTTCACAACTTGCAAGGCCCAGTTTTCAAAAAAGGAAGGGGACCCCCTCAATGTCTGACACAACTGAAACCTTAAACCGCCGCGGCTTCATCGGCGCAGCCGGCAGCTTGGCTGGCGGCATCGCGGGTGGTGTCATGGCCGCCGGCGCGGCCCAGGCCGCAACGCCGAGCTATGACTATAAGAAAGCGGTCGAGTCTTTCCGCTTCAAAGACAACATCTGGAACCGCGACGCCTATGCCAAGCTGCAAGCCAACTTGGACGTGACCAAAATCAAGTACGGCTGGTTCGGCGGCGTGGTGTTGGGCGTGCGCCCGAACGAAAAGGTGCGCGAGCTTTTCCGCTTCGAAGGCATGTCGACCTGCCGCTTTGAGAAGCGCGCTGACGGCAGCTACATGAAGCTGCTGCGCGAAGTGGGCTACTACCGCGATTTCAAAACCGGTGAGTTCCTGACTGAATGGCAAAACCCCTACACCAATGAAAAGGTGAAGGTGGTGCCGATCACCAACGATCCGTTCAACTACGCCATCTCGGAATTCTACCCCGATCCGCCGTCGTTCGGTGGTCTGAACCAGGAAAAGCCGCCGAAGATTCCGTTCATCTTAAAGTGGACGCCGGTGGGCAAAACCCTGCTGCTGGAAACCGACATTCACCTGTACTACCCGAACGCCTTGCAGCCCGACAAATGGCCGCGTGAGTCGGCGGGCAAGATGGTGCAGGCATCAGAAATGTACCGCTACAACATCCGCATCGAAGATATGGCCGATGCCAGCAAGACGTCGGTGGAATACACCGGCACCTGGGCGCGCGTGACCCCGTGGCTGCCGTGGATGCTGATGGGCCAAGCCGAAGGCCACTGCACCTATGAATGCTACATGGGCGGCTTCGACAGCATTGATTCGATCCCGGCGGATATCGTCGAGTACACCAAGAAGAACTATTCCAAGTTCCTCACGCCCCCGGACAAAGACACCGGCCGCAGCTTGTCGAGCCTGGAAGTCTACGCCGAGACGCAAAAGCCGGCCCCGGCCAAGCAGCCTGGAACCTAAGCTTTACCAGCTTCACGAAAAAGGCCGCATCAGTGATGCGGCCTTTTTTTATTTCATTTCTTTTTCTTCGCTTTTGCTTTTACCGTTTTCGGCATCGTTTTCGTGAACACCGGTTTACCGCTGCGGTCGTTCAGCAAAAACAGCTTCTGATCAGGGTAGCCGACAATGTCGGGCTCGTGGTTGGTGCCGACTTCCATGTACGTCACGGGCCGGTCGCCTTGGTTGACCAGGTGATGCGCATCCTTCGTGCCTTTCGGAAACCCAGCGCACATGCCTGTCACCAGAAGCTGGGACCCTGCATCGGTCACCAGCGTGACTTCGCCGTCCAGCACGTAAATGAATTCGTCGTTCCCTGAGTGCCAGTGCCGCATCGACGAGGCCGCGCCCGCGGCCAGTGTGGTGATGTTCACGCCGAAATCCGTCAACCCCAGCACCGACGCCAGACGACGCTTGGCGCGGCCCTGCACAATTTTATCATGCGGCGGCGGGTAAATCGTCCGCATCACCGCAGGTACTTCCAACGGCTCCAACGCCGGAGCCGCAACCGGAAAACGTCGTTTTGCTTTGGCCATTTTCGTCCCACCCGTTCTAGAGGACGGGTAGGCTAAAGCGGGGCTGGTGCGGCCGTAAACAGCAGAATTGTACTGGAACGGTAGCGTCTCGTTCGGCTCACTTAATTCGGATCATTGGGGTCGCGCTGGATCAGGTTCACCAGCACGCCGTCCGGGTCCATGAACACCATTTCGGGCTGGCCCTTCTTTTCCGTCACTTGCAGATGCGTGGGTGGGCACACGACTGTATAACCGCCATTCACCAATTTCCGATGCACGCCTTCTACATCGTCGCAGTAGAACACCAGGCAGGCCTCGCCGATGTTGATGCCCTCTTTGCGTTTGGTGAAGGTGGGCGGCGAGGGGTTGCTGCACTCGAACAGTCCCACCATGCCCCTGTTTGGGCCGCCCTCCTGCTTGATGATGCGGTATTTCACGGTGGTGCCGGGCGGCATGCCGATCAGCGCGGCACCCGCCGGGTGCGTCAGCGTCCCCTCGGCGTAGGTGCCTTTGATGCCCAGGATTTCGCGGTAGAACGCGGTCGAGCGTTCAATATCCGAGACAAACAGCGCCGTGCGAACCATTGTTCCGACAGAAGCCATGGCAACCCCTCTGCAAAAATTAATGATGACAGTCTGGCACGGCTTTTCGTGATTTGTCATGATGAAGCCATGACGCAATCATCATACGACCTCAAAGCACAGCATCTTAGCGATGCCAACCGTCACCCGCCTTTGCGGGGCGGCATTAACTTC
>JAEUKL010000349.1 GCA_016793005.1 Rhodospirillaceae bacterium
ATTGATGCGATCCGCGAGATGGATGGATTTGTCGCCCAAGTGGCGGCCATGGATATGGTCATTACGGTCAGTAACACCACCGTGCACGTTGCCGGCGCTTTGGGGATTCCCACCATGCTTCTCGTGCCGTTCAATCGCGCACGCCAATGGTATTGGCTCAGGGCCAGTTCGGACTGCAAGTGGTATCCGTCGGTGAAGTACGTTTATCAATCGGCTGACGGAACGTGGACCCAAGCCTTAAGTGAGTGCCGTGCCGCCTTGCAGCAGTTTGTTCAGGCCGCTACAACGCGGGCAGCAGGTTAAGGCGCGCATCGCAACACGCACATGGCCCAAATTCAGCAAGATCATCCGAGCCAGATTCCGCTGATGCTGAACGAAGCGTACAACCGCTTTGTGCGCGGCGAGATTGCGCCCGCAGAGATGCTGTATCGGCGCGTGCTTGCGATGCAGCCGCGCAATTTCGATGCCCTGCATATGCTTGCTGTGGTCGGCTATAGCACCAACAATATTGAACCCGCCCTTGCGCTGTTCGAAAAAGCCCGTGCGATCAAACCGCGCGACTTTGGGCTGATGGTGAACTACGGCGCAGCACTGAAGAAGAACAAGCAGTACCAGGAAGCGCTTGAGTGCTACGACATTGCCTTGGCGCAAAAGCCCGACTTGTTCGAGGCGGTGCATAACAAGGCGTCATGCTTGTTCGAACTGGAAGATGTTGATGGGGCTTTGGCGCTGTATCAGCGCTGCCTGGACCTGAAGCCCAATGACAGCGAAATTTTGCGCGGCATCGGTAACTGCTACCGCGTCAAAGATCGCTGGCAGGAGGCGATTGAGTGGTACGAGCGCGGCACGGTTGCGAACCCGAAAGACGCCGCCAATTATGTTTCGATTGCACAAGTGTGCCGGGACCGCGGCTGGCTCGCGACATCACTGGCGATGTGCGACAAAGCATTGCAGCTGGATCCCCGCAGCGAAGCGGCGTTGACGATTGGATCGTTGGTGTCGTTGAAGCGCGGCGAGTTCGAGACGGGCTGGAAGCATTACGAGGGCCGCTTCCGGTATGCGGACGATCAAGTCAGCAAACGCCCATTGCCGCCGGTCTATTGGGCGGGTGAAGACTTGAAAGATAAAACCATCCTGATCTGGAGCGAGCAGGGGGTGGGCGATGAAATTCTTTATGCCTCGATGCTGCCGGATTTAGTGAGCCGCGGTCCGCGCGTGATTTTTGAATGCGATCCACGCATGGTGCCGGTCTATGCACGGTCTTTCCCGCAGATCAGCGTTAAAAGTTGGAAAACCAGGCATCAGACGGCGACGCCCGCCAGCGAATTGAACTACCAAAGTTCGGTTGTCAGCTTGGGCCGCTTTTTCCGGACCAATTTCGCGCAATTCCCCAAGCATGGTGGCTACCTGAAATGCGATCCGCAGAAACGCGATGTGCTGAAGCAGCGCTATGGCACGGGCCCCTTGATTGGCATTTCGTGGCGCAGCAGTGCCAAGGGCGCGATGGGTGTTGTGAAGACCTCAACGCTGGCAGACTGGGAGCCAGTGTTGCGTACGCCCGGTGTTAGGTTTGTGAGTTTGCAGTACGGCGATTGCCGTGCGGAGATCGCGGAAGCGAAGGCAAAATTTGGCGTCGAAATCATCGAAGACCCTGAGATTGATTCGATGAAAGACATGGACAGTTTCTTTGATCAGGTTGGCGCCATGGATCTGGTGATCTCAACCTCGAACACGACCGTTCACGTGGCTGGGGCCATGGGTGTGCCGCTGTGGCTGCTGCTGGCCGAACGTACAACGCCGCTGTGGTACTGGTTTACAAATCGCACCGACAGCCCGTGGTATCCGTCGATCAGAATTATCGGCGAGCCGCCGGGGGCTGATGCTTCTCGCCACTGGATCCATGCCTTGGTGGGCCAGGCAGCGGCGGATTTGCCGGGTTGGCTGGCAAAGCGCAGCCGCGCATGACAGCCGCAGAGATTATCGCCAACCTCCAGCGTGCCGTTGCCTTGCATCAGGCAGGGCAACTGGGGCAAGCGGAGAAGCTTTACCGCGAGGTTTTGCGCCGTGCGCCCGAGCAGCCCGACGCCCTTAATTTGCTGGGCCTGATTCTGCATTCGCGCGGTAAGAAAAAAGAGGCCCTGGCGCATTATGACCGCGCCTTGCGCGCCGTGCCGCATTTGGCGCCGGTGCACTTCAACCGCGCGATAACGCTGATCGATCTGGATCGCGTTGACGAGGCCGAAGCGGCCTATGAAGAGGCCATCAAGGCCAAGCCCGACTATGCCGACGCGTTGCTGAATTACGGGGGCATTGCTTTTAAGCGCAAAGACTACGCGGCAGCGGCCAACCGGTTCCGCGACATGACACAAAAGTGCCCGCTTGATCCGCGCGGATTTCGTAATTTAGGGCAGACGCTGTCGGACACAAATGATACGGCGGGGGCTGCTGCCGCTTACGCACAGGCCAGCCTTTTGAATCCAAAAGACACCGACACGCTGATCAAACTTGCCAATTGCTATGCCGACTTGGAAAAATTTGAAGATGCGGTCAGCGTCATCAAACGCGCCATTGTGCTTGAGCCCGGCAATGGTGAGATCTACAGCAACCTCGGCAATTGGCTGGGCGCCCTTGAGAGATATCCTGAAGCGTTTGCGGCCCACGACGAGTCATGCCGCATTGCGCCGATGCGGCCTGAGTTTTTTTTTAATGCAGCCAATGTGCGCCTCGCGGCCGGTGAATTGGAAACAGCGGTAACGCTGTTCAAGCGTGTCATTGAGCTAAACCCAGACTATATCGCAGCCTACGTAAATGCCGGGGAAGCGCTGAAGGCGCTGGGCCGGTTCGATGACGCGATTAACCTGTTGGACGCGAGCTTAGCGCGGGCGCCTGAAAATGTGGCGGCGCAAATCAACAAGGCGGTTGCGCTGAGTTCGAAGGGCGTTGCGCAAGGAGATACAGGCCAGTACCGCGAGGCTCTGGCGGATGTTGATCCTGCGTTGGCGCTGCTTGATAAAATCCTGGAGCACGATCCGGGCAATTCGGAAGCGCTGACGCGGCGCGCGGCGATATTGAACAATCAAGCCGAGGCTTTGAATAATCTCGCCAATGTTGATGGTGCGCTAGCTGCGTATGACAAGGCTTTGATCTCTGACGCTTCGCCGTCCGGCAAACTCAGCGCAGAACTGATTAAAAGCAATAAAGCCGTGACGTTGTTGTCGGCGGGGCGCTTTGCAGAGGCGTGGCCGCTGTATCGCTATCGGTTCGCGGATCCCGCGATTACGGGCGGTAATCGCGCATTCCCATACCCTGAATGGCGCGGCGAGCCGTTAGTTGGAAAAAAGCTTTTGCTCTGGGCAGACCAAGGTATCGGCGACGAAGTGCTATACGCGAACATGCTGCCTGACGTAGTGGGGCTGGGCCCTTCGAAATGTATTCTTGAGTGCGCACCGCGGCTGGTGAACCTGTTCCAGCGCTCTTTTCCGAGCATTCAGGTTGTACCGCGCACGCATCCAGTTCAGCCGGCCATTGCCGAATTCTGTCCTGATTATCAGTCTTCAATTACGGACCTTGGCGAATACGTGCGGCCGCGTGCCGAGTCATTCCCGATGCATACCGGTTATCTTCATGCCGATGCGTCAAAGCGAGATATCTTCCGCGCGAAATATGAAACGCTTGCACAGGGTCGCAAAATCGTCGGCATATCCTGGCACAGCGCAAGCCCGTTGACGGGTAAATACAAGTCGCTGCCGCTTGA
>JAEUKL010000368.1 GCA_016793005.1 Rhodospirillaceae bacterium
GGCAGCAACGCCGAAGCGCCGCTGACCACGCCGAAGGTGCGCGGGCTGATGAAGCTGATGTTCCAATCCGGGATGTAAACCGCACTGGCTTTGATCGTGTCATCATTCAGCAAGTTATTGACGTAAGCCGTGATGCTCCAAGCATCCGTACGGAAGCCGGCACGGGCATCAACCATCCAGTACAGGTTCATCTTCAGGCTGTTTTCAAAGCTGGTGAAGCGCTGAGTCTGATAGCGGATGTCGGTGCCCAGGAACCAGTTGAGGGTATCGGTGACATCGCCACGCACTTCGCCACCCATGACCAAGCTGTGCTTGGGCGCACCTTCAAGCTTGTTGCCCGAGTAGTCGATCTGGCAACGCACTGCGGTTGTCGGCGCCCCGCCGGTCGTTGACGGGATCGAGACCGTTACTGGGGTACAGGCTTGGGCAGCATTATGCACAGCCGCGCGCGCGATCGTGCTCACGGTGCTGGTGATGTCGGTGAACTTGTCGTACTTGCCGTCGTTGTACGTGTAGCTCGCCGACAGTGTGAGGTTATCGACCGGAGCTGCGCTGAGGTCGAGTTCGAGACCCTTCACGCTAGCCGCGCCGGCGTTGACAACGCGAGTGCTCAACAAACCTGGCGGATTGCTGTTCGGATTAATGAAGCTGATCGAAACCTGCTTCTTCGAATAATCCTGATAGTACAACGCGCCGTTGGCTTGCAGACGACCATCGAGCCAGGTGGTCTTGGCGCCGATTTCGTACACCCACATGACTTCGGGTTCATAGGTGTTGTTGGCGTTGCTGGCAGAGCTACCCACGCCGCCCAGAGGGCTCAAGCCGCCGGGCTTCTTACCCATAGCAGCTGATACGTAAACCAACGCATCGTTGGTGGCTTTGTAATCAACCGTGAAGCGCGGCACCCAGAACACTGAGCCGACGTTGACATTCGTGTAACTGGCCGGATCGGTGGTCAACGGGCCGGTGGAGAGCGGTGACGTGGGCCCGAAGATCGGGTTGCAGATCGCGATTCCGGCTGCATCGAACGAACGCTGCAAGCCCGGACAGCCGAGCAGACCGCCGTTGCCAGCATTGGTGACAGCGTAAGCCGAGGTATTTTCCTCTTCCACCGTGTACCGCAACTCAACCGACGCCTTCAATTTATCGGTAACGGCGTAATCGAGCAGGCCGTAACCTGAAATGTGCTCGGTTGAACGCTTGGTGGCATCAGCCGCCAAGCTGGGATTCGGGGCCGTTGCTGATGGCAAGAACACAAAAGAATTATTGCCGACAGCACGCAACACGGCCGCGCAGCCACCGCCCGGTGCGGCGCAAACCAGCGAGCGTCCGTTCTGCTTCAAGCGCTCTTTCCAGTACAACCCACCCAGTGTCCAGCTGAAAGGACCCTCGGAATTGGATTGCAGGCGAACTTCTTCAGTGAACAGCTTGATGCTGGTGTTGAAGTAGGTTTCCTGCGCGCCGTTGACTTGCGGGCTTGTGACGTCACCGACGGACAAGAAGTCGTTGAACAGGAAGCTGGAGTTATCACCATAGTGGGTGATGGACGTGAACTTCACCGCATCGAAATCGGCTTCAGCACGCAAAATGCTGCGGAAGATTTCACGGTTCGAACCCGGATATTGCTCGCCGGTCCGCGGATCAAGCGACGGCGCCGGAGCCGGGAAATCCTTCGCTTTGCCCAGCGAACCGATCACTTGCGGGAACGAGCGGTTGGTCACGGTCGCCGGATTGATCGGGCCCCCGTTGGTGGTAAAAGCCGACGCTGGCAGCGGGAACTCAGCCCCTGACGGGCGCTTCATAGCGCGAGCTTCGGGACCGAAATCTTCGTTAGCGTATTCGACGCGGCCTGTGAACTTCAGCGTGTCACTGGGGGTTGCGGTGAACGAGCCTGCAATGCCGTGGCCGTCGTTCGTGCCCAGGTCGTCGCCGTTCACAGCGCTATTGTAGAAACCATCGAACGTCCAGATGGCAGCATTGACGCCCAAGGACAGCTTACCCGGAATGACGGGGCCGCTGATGCTGGCGCGGGCTTCGTACTTGTTGTGAGTGCCGGCTTCGACCTGCGCGTTGCCTTGGAACTCATCGCCCGGCTTCTTGGTGATGTAGTTGATGGCGCCGTTGAAGGCCGAACGGCCGAACAAAGCCGAGTGCGGACCTTTGATGACTTCGATGCGCGCCATATCGAGCAAGCGCGGGTTGATGACGAACGAGCCACCCGCCGTGCCTTGCGCCAGCGAGGAGATGTCGACGTCATCTTGCAGGATCGCGACGTTCTGACGGCCACGCGTCGGCGACAGGCCGCGGATCACGATGCGGGTATCTTGTTTGTTTGCGCCTTCATCGAGCATCAGGCCTGACGTGTACTTCGCCACGTCGTCCAGGCTCGCGATGCCTTTGCGTTCGATTGCTGCGGCGTTGAAAGCCTGAACGACAATCGGGACCTCTTGCAGGCTTTCTTCGCGTTTGCGGGTCGTCACGATGATTTCTTCAATCTGCGCCGAGGCCAGCGGCGCAAAGCCCACAAGGGCTGTCGTTAACGAAAGTGAAGCGTAGAAAACGCGGCTTAGTCTGTTGTGTTTCATGCAAAAATCCCCTGATTGTCTTGATCGCTGCAGTTGGATGGTCCACTGCAGTTGCCCCAATTACACAAATATACCCACTCCTGGATTCAGGTCGCAAATATATAAGAGTAACTAAACGTAGATTTGGGTTTGGTTTTCCCTAAAAAACTAAAGTTATGGAAAAATCACCTTTGTCCTTCTTGCAATCGCACAACTTCGGCCACTTATGTTCCGAAACTTTGCGACGTCGTAGGACAAAGGCGAATAATCAACGCTGTAGTCGAATCACTTCGTTCGTTAAAGCTCGCACTTATTTTTGGCGCGGAAGTCCATTTGCTTGGCCACACTGGCTTTGATCTCATCCATGCTGATGTAGCTTTCAGGTCCCTCAGCAATCAGCAGCACAAACGTGCCTGTCTTGGCCGCATCGGCCGACACTACAAGTGCTGCCCCCGTTTTCACGTTGATCGGATTGACGACGGCGATCTTCAGCTTGGGATCGCGCATCTGCAGGCGTTCAGCCGTGCCCAGGAACGACTCGCTGTGGAACGAACCGTTGAGATGAACCATTTTGCGGCCCGGATTTTTTTGCAGGTGCAGGTAAATCGACTCAGCCATCGTATCGTCACGGGCGACTTGGGCTGCATAAGCCCGCAAAGCCGCAGCACCAGGACCCTTGGGTTTATCTTTCGCGCCGTCTTCACCGTGCGAGCCATCACCCGCCGCAAACTTCAAGAACTTATCTTTGTAAGCGCCATCGGTGATATTCAGCTTTGCCGCCGCCCAGCCACGCTGCTCGGGCTTCATCGTGTCCAGGAACTCAGGGCCGCGTTCGCCGACACAGCGCACGACTGATCCCGGCACTTCAGCCGCGATCACAGGCAGGCCGCGCTCTTTGGCGTATTCCACCATCGGGCGATAGCTGACCGGGTAGTTGTCCCAAGCGCGGGCTTTATCGCGCATCGGTGTTTCACCGATTTTGCCGGCCAAATAATCGTCGATCACGCCCTGCACATCACGCTCGAAATGCTCCAGCGACAGACCGGTGTTCGGTGCGCGCTCTTGAATCGCGCGGTACAGCGCCATTTGCGCAATGTGATTGCCGGGATGGCGATGCTGCTCGCCGATAAAAATGACGTCGAAATCCTTCAGGATGTCCGCAGCCTCAGCGACGCTCATCTGCTTGGCTGCGCGCTTGCCGCCGTCGGTGTACATCAGGGCGAAATCCGTCAGGTCGCCCAACTTGGCCGGAGCAACCGCCGCAGCGGCTTTCGCAGGCGCGGCCGTATGCGAACCAGAGGCCGCCACACACGCTGAGAGCAGCGTTGCCGTTAAACCCAATGTGCCCAATGTCACTAAAGATCGCGTCATCCTAAGCCCTCCAAGGCTTTTAGCGTTTGTTATATCGTCATTAAATTTTCGGCGGCGCGAGCCACAGACCCGCACCGCCGACTCATCAGTCGTTATTTCTGCGCCGGAACAGGGTCATCCTGCATCGGCAAACCCCAATCGGGGTTGAACTTTTGCGGCGTCGACAGATTCAACGACGTGGCATCCATCACGAACGTTTTAATGTTCGTCATGAAGCGCTCTCCGGTCGAGCGGGCAAACACGATCTTTTTGCCGTCGGGCGATACCGCCGGGAACCCATCAAACTTGTCATTGAAGGTCAGGCGTTGCGGCGGCGTGCCGGCCAGGTCGCCCAAATAGACGTCCCAGTTGTTCTTCTCTTTGTCGGTGACGCGCACGAAAACAAAGTGGCGACCATCCGGAGCCGGGAACGGCGCCCAGTTCATGGAACGATCATAGGTGTGGCGGCGCCAATCAGTGCCGTCCGTCTTGATCGTGAAAACCGTCATCGGTGTGGGCGAGATTTTGCCGTATTCACTGGCGCGCCAGGCCCGGAACATGATGCGATCATCACCCGGCATGAAGAACGGCGCGCCTTCTTGCCAATCCGGCGTGTTGGTAAGCTGCCGCTCGCCGGTGCCGTCGGCATTCATGATCCACAGGTCCATCTTGCCGTTGATCTGACGACCGAACACGATCTTCTTGCCGTCATGCGACACCGACACTTCGGCTTCGTAGTACTTGTTGTTGGTCAAGCGCTTGCGGTTCTTGCCATCAAGGTCGGCGATGTAAAGTTCGGCCCCTTGCGGGTAGTCGTTCGAGTCAGACCAGTTGCCGACCGGCATATCCATGTTGTCGCGCGTCGAGGTGAACACGACCTTCTTGCCGTCCGGGAAAATGTACGAGCAGGCATCCTGGCCCGCATCGTTGGCGCGCCACGACTTCGAGCCATCGTCGGCAAAAATCCAGGTCAGTGCGCCGGCCGTCCCCATCGAAGTCTTTTTCGCATCGGGATCGCGGGTCTGAGCGATCAGCAGCTTCGAATCCGGCCCGTAATAAGCTTCGGCAGCTTCGGGAATATTCGGCACCATCGTGATGGGCAGTTCGGTTCCCGTCGTGATGGGAGCCGTCGCTTCGATACGCTGCTCTAAGGTCATTCCCGCCAGCGGGTTCGACGCATCAACAGCAGCACTGGTGCCAGAACTGAGTGCCGCGACACCGAATGCAACAAACGCTTCAGCAAATTTTAAACGTGTAGTCATCGTATTCCTTCTCTCCCCTAAGGCTTTTCAACAGACGTAAACTCGCTCACTCACATTCCCTTTGGCGTAAAATCAGCAATCAGGCTGTAGGTCACGCCCGGGAATATCTGACGCACGAATGTGATTTTCTCATCACCTCGCGACGTCCAGCGTTCCAATACAAGGCACGCATCGTGCTCTTTAATCTGCAAGTCCGTGGCAATCGCCGCGTCGGCATTGATGGCCGTAATGCGATGCTGCGCTTCGGTCCAGGGCACATGGCCCAGCAGCCACGTTCCCGGCGGCGTTGATGTAAAGTCGGCGGTGGCCGCATCCGGCACAGTCGCCAGACTGATCAGGCGGCGCTCCAACGCAAAGGGCACGTTGTTGGCCGAATGCAGGCACTTCAGATCCAGAAGGATCCCCTTCCCCGCCAGAATTTTTTCTTCCGGCGGCTCGCCGCGCGGCGAGCGAATCCGACGTGATAGAAGCTTCAAGCCATAGCTTTCACCACGCGCGATAATCTCGGCTTGAATGTCGGGGATGCCCAGAACAGCAGATTGGATCACGGGCTGCGCGACAAAAGACCCGACTTTGCGCCGCCGCACCACCAGCCCAGCATCAACCAGGGCCGCGATGGCCTTGTTGACGGTCATGCGTGCGCATTTGTAACGGCGCATCAACTCGTGCTCGTAAGGAATACGGTGGCCCGGCCGCCAATCGCCCGAAAGGATGCGGTTCTCGATATCGGCCTTGATCTGCTGGTGCAGAGTGGCCGGAGCTTGCGACGCGGCGGGGCTCATAGCGATGCCACCAAAGCCTTCAGTGTTTTGCGATAACGCGCAGCAATAGCCGCGCGGTGAATATGGGAGCCGTCTTTTACAATGTGTTGCCCTGCGCGCCACACATCCTTAATCACGCGACCGCGGCTCGAAAAAATAAAGGTGTCCAGCAGATCATCGCCCTCAAACGCGCACAAAGATTCGTTTTCTGTATCAAGTGCGACAAAATCCGCAGGCTGACCCGCCGCGATTCCCCAGCGCGTTCCCATGGCGCGCGCGCCACCCTCGCCCGCCGCATTGAACAAAACACGCCCCGTCGATAACACTGCGCCATCAGCTGCGATATTTCTGCGCTCTTGCGCCAAACGTTGGCTGTATTCGAGCGCACGCAGTTCATCGGCCAAGCCGATCATGATGTTTGAATCTGTACCGACGCCAAGCACGCCTTTGCGCGTCTGATAGGCTTCAAGCGGAAAAATACCATCCCCCAGGTTGGCTTCCGTGACGGGGCAGGCTCCAACGACGCCCCCCGAACGCGCGAGAAGCACAGCTTCGGTTTCCGTGATGTGCGTGGCGTGCACAAAACACCAGCGGTCATCAACATCAGCGTTGTCGATCAACCATTCGACAGGCGCGGTCCCCAGATGCGCGATGCATTCATCCACCTCAAGCTGTTGCTCGGCTGCGTGAATGTGGATCGGGCCACCCGCACCCAACTTCAGCACAGCATGTAATTCGCCAGGTGTTACAGCTCGCAAGCTGTGTGGCGCAACGCCGACGACACACTCAGGGTTTGATGAAACCAATCTACGGCATGCGTCGACGAGCCGCGCAAACTCTTCGATATCACTGATGAATCGCATCTGACCGGGATGCAATGCGCCGCCGTCAAAGCCTGCCCGCGTGTACAGCACCGGCAGCAACGTCAACCCAATGCGTGTTTCGTGCGCGGCAGCGGCGATGCGCTTTGCCATCTCTGCCGGGTCCGCATACCTGCTGCCATCACCGGAATGATGCAGGTAATGAAACTCACCCACGCGGTTAAATCCGCGTTCGAGCATTTCAACATATGCAAGTGCGGCAATCGCCTCGACATCGTCCGGTGTCAGTTTTGTCGCAAAGCGGAACATAACCTCGCGCCACGTCCAGAAGTTATCACCGTTACGCCGCGCCTTCTCGGCCAAGCCTGCCATGCCACGCTGGAAGGCATGACTGTGCACGTTTGCGATACCCGGAATGACGGTATCCGCCTTCGTGTCATCCGGTGCGGCAACTGTATTGCACTGCACATCACGAATAACGCCGTCGCGAGTCGTCGTCACACGCGCGTCTTGGGCCCAGCCGGTGGGCAACAAGACGCGGCGGAAAAAGAAGCTTCCCCCGGACACTTCGCTGATGCTCGACGTTCCCACTGGACGACCTCGATCACATTCCATTATGTATAGACATAACAAATCATGAGCGCCAAGCGCTTTTAAAAAGACAAGTCGTGGGCGGAATGTATTGCGATCGGCTTTGGTATAACGCGCGGCTCGCAACGCTTGCACCTCATCGCGCGGGCCTTGGCGTTGTTGATGACGGCATCGTGGCCTGCCGCGGCGGCGCGATTGTGTATGCAGGTCCGCGCAGTGCTGTTGTCGATGAATTCGAATCGCAAGAGTCGGTTGATTGCGGACGCCGCTGGATTACGCCAGGGCTGATCGATTGCCACACGCACCTGATCTACGGTGGCAATCGTTCTACGGAATTCGAACAACGTCGCACCGGCGTGTCTTACGAAAAGATTGCGCAGGCCGGCGGCGGCATCGCTTCGACTGTCGCAGCCACGCGCGCGGCCGACGATGCAACTTTGCTGCGTGACGCGGGCCGCAGACTCGATGCGATGCTGGCGGAAGGCGTCACAACCGTCGAGATCAAATCCGGTTATGGATTGACCCTGGAGCACGAACGCAAGCAACTGCGCTTAGCGCGCCAACTCGCCGCGATGCGCAGCGCTGAAATCACCACCACGTTTCTTGGCCTTCACGCTTGCCCGCCAGAGTATAAAAATCGCAGTGACGACTATGTGGACCTTGTCTGCCAGAGCATGCTTCCGGCCCTGGCCTCAGAAGGCCTGATTGATGCGGTCGATGCCTTTTGTGATACGGTCGGCTTCACGCCTGCGCAGGTGCGTAAATTTTTTAAAGCCGCCGCACGTTACCGCCTTCCCCTCAAACTGCATGCCGAGCAACTATCAAATCAGCACGGCGCGGCCTTAGCCGCCGAGTTTAGTGCCTTGTCGGCTGATCATCTTGAGTACCTGGACGAGGCCGGTGCCGACGCCCTGGCC
>JAEUKL010000404.1 GCA_016793005.1 Rhodospirillaceae bacterium
CCCAGCGCCATGTGCGCGTGATCGGCACGTTTGCGCGATTGAAGCTGCGCGACAACAAACCGCATTACTTGGTCCATATGCCGCGCCTGTGGCGTTACATGGACCAATGCCTGCAACACCCTGTGCTGGCCAACCTGAAAACGTGGCTGGATACCTACGTACCCACAAACCTACGCAACGTGAGCGCATGAGCGCCATCGACACCGCGATGGTCCTGGCCGCCGGTTTAGGCACGCGCATGCGGCCTATTACCGACACGCTGCCCAAGCCACTGATTAAAGTCGGCGGCAAGGCGCTGATGGATTGGCCGTTGGATGAGTTCGCTAAGGCCGGCGTAAAACGGGCGGTGGTGAACGTGCATCATTTGGCCCCCTTAGTGCGCAACCATGTGAAGCATCGGTTTCGCCCGGAGATTCTAATCTCCGATGAAACCGAACAGTTGCTGGAAACCGGCGGCGGTATTTTAAAAGCCCTGCCCATGATCGGCGATGCGCCTTTTTATGCGGTGAATACCGATGCCTTCACCGTGGGCGCCAGCAAGCCAAGCCCTGTGGCTTTGCAAGACGCCTTTGATGACAGTGTCGATGTTGTGCTGCTGCTGCATCCCATCAAGCACACGTATGGATTTGACGGCGCGGGTGATTTTTTTGTCGAACCCGATGGTCGTTTGCGGCGGCGCGGGTCGGCGTCGGCCGCTCCTTATGTTTACGCCGGAATGCAAATCATCCGGCCGCACGTGTTCGCAGGCCTAAAGATTGAGCCGTTCTCGATGAACCGGATCTGGGATCCTTTGATCGCCAAGGGCCGCCTGAGAGGCGTGGTTCAGGATGGAACCTGGTTCCACGTCGGCATGCCAGATGCAATTACGGCTACAGAATCGATCCTGGCCCGTATGAGCGGCGCAAAGCCCGGTGTAGTCTCGGGCGCATGACACCGGAGACAGCGGCAAAAATAGAATCGTGGCGGCGGACGAAAAAGTCCGGGCGCTCGGCTGTGTTCACCATTCCCAGCACTGCGCATTTTGTGGAAGCGCTGGCGCAAGGCTTAATCGCCGATGCTGGCGACGACCCCTTAAGCCTAGCGCGCATGACGGTACTCATGCCGACACGGCGCGCCTGCCGCGCGCTGCGCGAGGCTTTTCTGCGCTTGGGTAACGGCACTCCGGTTTTGCTGCCGCGCCTGATCCCGTTGAATGATATCGACCCCGACGATGCGGCCCTGACGGGTTTTACAGCGCCGGGCAGCATGGACCTTCCGCCGTCCATCGAGCCGTTGCGGCGGCAACTGTTGTTAGCCTCGTTGATTTTGAAACGCGACGACACCAGCCATGATCAAGCCGCCGCCCTGGCTGCGGAACTGGCGCGCCTGCTGGATACGATGCAGACCGAGAACATTCCGTTCGACCGGCTGAAAACACTGGTGCCCGATGACTACGCGATCCACTGGCAGCAGACGCTGAAATTTCTGGAGATCGTCACCGAGAACTGGCCCGGCATTCTGGCTGAACAGGACGCAGTGGACCCGGTGGCGCATCGCAACCTGATTTTCGCAGCCCAGACAAAAATGTGGAGCAGCCTGGCT
>JAEUKL010000423.1 GCA_016793005.1 Rhodospirillaceae bacterium
CGACATGAACGCTTGCGCATTTGCGTTCGGCCGGTTGCAGCAACTCCCGCGCTCTGTCTGCGGCTGCGGCGTCGGCTTCGTATAAGGTCACATCAATAACCGACAGAAAAGCGCGCCAGTTATTCAGTGGCGGAATGGTTCCATTCCGGCCGCCGACGTGATGAACAGATAGTTTAAAGTCCTGTTTGGCTTCGGATTGCCGTTTACTTTTGAAGCCAAACATTTGCGACCAGTGCCTTTGCTCTAAACTTGCCATCAAAGTGAGTATAATAAGGGTAATTTAACTCAATACTGTGCGCAAGCTTGCCAGGTCATAGTCAATATTTGCAAATCTGTTGATGCAGTGTGGTGTGAGTGAAAGATCGAGTGAACGCTGGACGCGATCATGAAGAAGAAGGCCGCATCTCATTGCGGCATTGAACGCGCGTCGTTGGGCCGCCAGTCCGTGGCTGATCGCACTTGCGGTGCTTACTTTTGCGCGGCCACGGCGATCCTGATTGCTACCACAGCAATCATCTGCGCGGCGATGAAGCCCAGAACATCCTCAGGCCGTATGCCTGCAAAGCTATCCGTGAAAGCGCGAGCTATCGTCACGGCCGGGTTTGCGAACGATGTCGATGCCGTAAACCAATATGCACCAGTGATGTAAGCCGCCACTGCGGAGGCGGTCGTCGGTGTATCGTATCGTTTGCAGCCCCAGATGACGCCCAGCAAGCCGATGGTTGCGATGGTTTCAGCCAGCCATTGCGCCGGTCCGGTGCGAACCTTGGTGCCCCATTCAAGTATTGTGTGGTCGAACATGGCGTGCGTCAGCCACACGCCAACGATGGCGCCTGTAATTTGCGCTGCGATGTAGGGCAGAATGTGCCTGCGCTCGATCTCTCCGGCCCAAGCGGCGCTGATCGTGACGGCGGGGTTCATGTGCGCGCCGGGTACGGGGCCGAAGACCAGGATCAACGCGTAAAGCGCAGCGCCCGTCGCGACGGCATTGGCGAGAAGTGCCAGGCCAATGTTACCGCCGCTCAAGCCGTCGGCCATGATCCCAGAGCCAACCACGGCAATAAGCAGAAACGCGCTGGCGCTGAATTCCGCGAGAAGGCGGGTGCGTAGTGCTGGGTTTGTTGCACTCATGGCAAACGTTGACCGGCCTCGGCGATTTTTTGTTTGAGCGCTGCCGCGGACAGGTTTTCGAAATCCAAGGCGAGGAAAGCGCCAATGCGCGCGTCGATGATGCGGGCTGCATCGCGAAAGGCTTGCATCAGTTCGGCTGGCGTTCCAGTCGCGGCGGCAGGATCGGGTAAGCCCCAGTGGGCCGTGGCTGGGTGGCCTAGCCAAATGGGGCACACTTCGCCCGCGGCATTATCGCAGACCGTAAAAATGAAATTCATGTGCGGCGCGCCGGGCTTGGCAAACTCATCCCAGCTCTTGCTGCGAAATCCCACAGTCGCAATGCCCATTTCGCGCAACAATTCTAATGCCAACGGATGCGGCTCGCTTTTGGGGTGACTACCGGCACTAAAACCTTTGAAGCGGCCAGCGCTACGATGGGTTAGCAGCGCCTCGGCTAAAATGCTGCGCGCGGAATTGCCGGTGCAGAGGAACAGCACATTCTTCGGCGTATCGGCCATTTTAAGCAGCTTTCCATTTTAAGCAGCTTTGCGGGTTTTAGGTTTCTTTGCGGGGCTACAAACCAGGCTTGGCATGCAGGCGGCAGTGTCGCCGCCGCAGCAGGTTTCAGTCAGGTAGCCGACCAGGTCGTTCATGCGGCCGAAGTCGGCTGTTTGAATCAACTCCCGTCCGTTGCGCTGCGCCGTCACAAGCCCCGCGTGCTTGAGCTGCGACAGATGAAACGACAGTGTTGCGCCCGGCATCTTCACGCGTTTGGCGATTTTGCCGACCGTAAGCCCAGCAGGGCCTGCCGCCACCAGAAGCCGGTAGATTTCAAGGCGGCCCTCGTGGGCCAGGGCCGACAGAGCGGCAACAGCGTTTATTAATTCCATGATTCTAGAAATATAGAAATGACAGGCCGGCGTCAAGTTCAGGTCGTGTGCGAATTCATGAGAAAGATCAGGTTCCGTCCGGGGGCGCGGGCGGCGGGGTGGGGTTCAATAACGGCTGGGCGATAGAGTCCAGCGCGCGCAGCGTGGCCGCAACAACAAGGGCGTGCTGTTCGCTCTGGCTGATGCTGGGTGCCCAATCTTCTTGGTAGCCGCCGCCCATGAACGATCCGAAGTTCATATGAATACCGCCGGGAATAGGTACCCAGGTGCTGCTGGCAGGAAAGAATTCGCGCTGCTTCAAGAACGAGTCCGGTGGTGCCCCATCGGGCTTGGCGCGGTGAATGTGCCAAACGGGTTTTGGAAACGCGGCCAGACTGGTGAACGACGGCGGGAACGAGTCCCAGATCACCACGCCGTCAACGGCGCCGGGGTTCTGGTAGGCAAATACGCCTGCGGCCGCACCGCCGACGGAATGCCCCATGATCACCCAATGCGTGATGTCAGGGTTGGCGGCCATGGCATCGCTGGCGCGGCCCGTGCCTAAAATCGCCAGGTCAAATGGCATATGCACGATAACCACGCGGTATCCCGCAACAGCAAGGGGCCGCAGCGTCGGGATATATCCGCGTAAATCCGTGTAGGCCCCAGGATAGAAAACCACGCCGAGCGGTTTGGGATCATGGCGCGGGCGCAGCGTCAGGTTATCGCCTGCCGTCACCTCAACATCAGCGTCCGCTACGGTGGCAGCAATCGCTTCAGCCGAGGCTGGTGCATAGCGCGCATCGCGTTGCAGCCACAGTCCGCCTACGGACAGCACACTGATCGCAACGACGACGATGACTATCCAACGGATGAGGCGTTTCAAATTGGCATACCTTCAAAAAAATATCGGGGTGCTTACGGCCGGGCGGATTTATGGCCGCGCGGGACGAATGTCGTTAATGCCCCAGAATTCAAGCTCGCGCTCGAAACTCCATAACGGATGAACGCGCTCCAGGTCGGCTAAATCAGCATTGCTGGCAAAATCGTAGCCGTTGCCTTTGGCGTTGTACCATTCAGCATAGCGCAGGGGATAAATCACTTCTTCCGAGAAGCGCCCCAGGATTTTCATCAGCCATAGCGGGAACTGTTTGTACTTGAAGCGCGTGCCGTGGCGGTTGCAGCGTTCGGCGATGTCAACAAGCTCGTGGCCCGTATGCGCGCTGGATGCAATCGACAGGTCCTCGTTGGCAAAGACCTCGGGGTACTCAAAGCACGTGCCGACCCATTTGCCGACATCGCGCACGTCAACCCAGTTCACCAGGAAATCAGGATCGGTGATGCCCGGAATGTTGTTCTCGGTAATCATGGTGCGCGACAACTGTCCGCTGCCGCGGAAGTGCTCCTGCGCTGTGTAATCGACGCGGTGCATCGCATAATAGTAGGCCGGGCGGTAAATGCAGGTGACATTCAGCCCTTGCGCGCGCAAGAAGCCCGATAACCGCAGCTTCTGGTCAATCCACCATGGAATTGTGGGTGTGTTGTCGGCAATGCCGGTCACTTTGTCGGTCGGGAAAATCAGCGTGATGATCTGTTGCACCGACGGCGTGGCCTTTAACGCCTCCAACGCAGCCATCACCTGGCGCATGACGACCGCGCGCCCACCCACCGGGTCGTTGCCATGGTTGGTCAAGCGGCCCGCACGGCTGGTGTTGGCGGTGTTGTAGAGTACAACGCCAGTACAGTCTGAAAAAGCGCGGGTCAGCGTTTCAGCCGAGTTCATGTCCACGCCTGAATGGAGCGTAAGAAGGCCAGGCGCTTTTAATTCGGTTGTGGCCAACAACGCCTCAAGGCGTGCGGCGGCTTGCGTTCCCGGCGTGCGGTACAGTGCCCGCACCCGGAAGCGGCGTGTCGCCACAAGTTCTTCGACGATCGCGTAGCATTCCCAGCCCGTTGCACAGGTAACGGCTATCAGTGGCAGATCTGCGATGTTTGATGAGGGTGCCGCATCACCCTGTGCAGCTTTGCGGGCCAGCAGCGCGTCGATCAGGCGCTTATTGTTGACTTTGATGCCCTGTTGGGCGAGTGCAACGGCGGTGTCCCTGTTCATGTCACATTATGGCTATGCGCCATTTATGCTCTCAATGGCTGTCAGGCCACTGACCCCTGCGTGAACAATAAAGCCTGTTACAAAAACTATTGAGGCCGGGTCGGGGCGTCGTCGACTGTGGTCACGGTCAGGCCAGGGGCCATGTCACCCAGCGCAACCGCTTTCATCAATTCCACACTGGCAAGGTGGCAATAACTCTGGCCTTTCACGATCTCCGGCAGGATGGGCGTGTACCAACTGTCGTAGTTCTGATAGAGGCCGGGCGTACTGATGTGCACCACGCCATCTGGCCCGCGCGTGATTGGCGTAAAATCATTCAAATAGGCTTGGCCGGTGACATACGGTTCGGTGTGATCGACGATAAAAGCTGCTGCCTTGGCCGCGGCTTCATCATGACCATCACGGCGCAGTTCGGTAACGGCTTGGTGTTGCAGTACTTTGGCCGCGTCATCGCAGAACTTCTGCTCGCCCGCCGCTTCGGGACCGTAGATGTCGCGAATGTGCGCGGCGGTTTTCATCTTGCAAGAAACAACAACCGGCACCTTTTTTGCGTATGTTACGACTTGATAAATCTGCAACGGCTTGATGCTGGGTTTAGAGTGTCTGTAGGGTGCCATGCTGTCGAACAGCGTGTTTTCGCCTGTCATCGCCGTCGAAGCTAAATACTGTTGCAGCGCTACGCAAAACTGCGCCGACGTGCTGGCTGGTAAACCCGCTGTGGCTGCAACCTCGGAGTCTGCGGCGATGGCGGGCCCTGACGCTATAGCGATCATGACAGCATAAGCGATTGAAGATGAGGCTAGCTCTTGGGGCATTGGCATGCTCGATACACAATGAAGTTCGATGACAGAATGATGAAGCAGGCACGCCGCCGAGGCTAGCGCCATTGCGGTGCCCGGACCAAAGGGTGGGGGAGGGGGCGGCATTTATGCGCCATGCTTTCTCGACCCCTGATCATGCGTTATTTTATGGGTTCCCAGAAACGCCCGAGCATATTACCGCCTTAATTCCGGTTTACCGCCTCGCTTTACGTTACCCCTCAAAACGCCGCATTTTGCCATGGTCCGATCTCGCTTCATCACTGCCGCTGCTGCCACCCTGGTCCTGACGGCCTGCGCCTCGACGCCGCCGCGCACTGAAGTGCCGTCGCAGTACATTCCCTTTGGCGCGTTGCGCCAGGACTCGTCGCAAGCCGTGTTCTTCGACGACCGCCCGCTGCCTGCCGACGTGGTGGTGGCCGATCATAATGGTGACGGTCAGATCGTTATCCTGGCGCTGTCGGGTGGCGGTGCGTACGGCGCTTTCGGGGCAGGTGTGATCAGCGGCTGGACCGATACGGGCACGCGGCCCCAGGCCGATGTGGTGACGGGTGTATCGACAGGTGCGCTCTTGTCCACCTTTGCCTTCTTGGGGCCTGCTTACGACAAGAATTCGGAAGAGGTTTACGCCACCATCACCAACAAAAAGGTCTACGAGCGGCGTGACTTGCTCTCGATCCCGTTCAGCCCGTCGTTTGCGAGTCAAAAGCCGCTGCGGCAGATGATGGAAGATCTGATGACCGACGAGGTGCTGGATAAAGTGGCCAAGGAGCGCCGCGACAAGGGCCGGCGATTGCTGGTGGCGTCGACCGACCTTGATAACGGGCGCGTTGTCGTGTGGGACTTAACCGCGCTGGCCAACAACACGCGGCCAGACCGGCGCACGATGTATGTCGATGCGTTGATGGCGTCGGCGGCGATCCCAGGTTTTTTTGAACCGGTGATGATTTCGCCCGAACCCGACCAGCCCGACAAGCGCACGCAGATGCACGTCGATGGCAGCATGTCGGCCTCGATCTTTGTGCCTTCGTTTGTTGCGACTGAGATCAAGTTGCCGCTAAAGGTTTACTGCGTTGTGAATTCGCAGCTTATGGAAGAGCGCAGCGAAAAACTGGTGCAGATGAATATGCTGAATATTATGGAATCCGCGGTGAATAAAATGATGCGCACCGTGCTTCAGCGCAGCATCTATGACGTCTATTTGGCGACGATGTTTGTGGGTGGCGAGTTCTACATGATCAGTATGCCCGAGGATGCAGATTTGCGGGGCAATCAGCTAAAGTTCGACCCTGCCGTTTCCACTAAACTGACGGAAGTGGGGCGCAGCATCGCCCGGCAAAACAACTGGGCGCACGAGTTGCCGCGCTTTGACTCGCTCATTACCCAAGTGCAGTCCGACGAATTGTTGAAGGGCTTGCGCCGCCAACGCATCGGTGCGGCGCCGAAGCGCTGATAAAAGAACGATTGCAGTTTGTCCTCATTTGCCACTCCCGTGTAAGCGGAAGTCCATTTCTCAGTTGGCGCTCATTCAGATATGGATCTCCGCTTTCGCGGGGATGACACGAGGTAGCGCGGCTACTTCAAAAGGCTCATGAGGCTCGATGTATCCCAACGGCCATGACCTTGCGCCTGCACTTCGGCATAGAACTGGTCAATCAGTGATGTAATGGGCAGGCGTGCGCCGGTGCTGCGGGCTTGGTCCAAGCAAATGCGTAAGTCCTTGCGCATCCAATCGGTCGCAAATCCGAAATCGAATTTGCCGTCGCACATGGTCCGTCCACGGTTTTCCATTTGCCAGGATTGCGCGGCACCTTTGGAGATGACCTCAAGTACGGCTTCCATATTCAGGCCGGCGCGTTGCCCGAAGTTCATAGCCTCGGCCAGGCCCTGCACCAGGCCCGCGATGCAGATCTGGTTGACCATCTTGGTCAGTTGGCCTGCGCCGCTGGGGCCCAGCAACTTGCAGGCTTTGGCGTAGGCTTGAATGATCGGCGCGGCCTTGGCGAAGTCGCTTTCGGCCCCGCCGCACATAACGCTCAGTTGCCCGTTTTCGGCTCCGGCCTGCCCGCCCGACACAGGGGCATCCACAAACCCAACACTTAAACCTGCGCATTCCTTGGCCAAGCTGCGGGCCAGGTCGGCCGATGCGGTGGTGTGGTCGACAATCACCGTGCCGGGGGCCATGCCGCCCAGCATGCCGTCGGGCCCGCTGACGACGGCTTTCACATCGGGGTCGTCGCCCACGCAGCAGAAGGCGACTTCCGCGCCACGGACAGCCTCGCGGGGGGTGGCCGCCATGGCATGGCCGTATTTAGCCACCCATTGCTCGGCTTTGGCCTTGTTGCGGTTATAGACCGTGACCTTGTGGCCCTTGGCGGCCAAGTGCCCAGCCATGGGAAAGCCCATTACGCCCAATCCGATGAATGCCACGGTCGTCATCGCGTTAACCCTACCTAATTTTCGTGTTCACTATGGGTGGTGTGTCGGGGCCGACACTAGCACGTCAAAAGCGACAATGAAGGTTCTGCGAAGGCCCAATTCGGCTTGGCAAAAAAGGGCAGGGCATGCCAACGTTTTGGCGGTGGGAGACTCGGGTTTCATGGCCCCATTTCAGGCCCTTCGCAGTTTTATTCTTGGTGCGGTCGCTGTTCTGGCGATGACGGCGCACGCCTATGCGGTGGGCCAAGCCAGCCTGGATTTCAAAAACGACCCGGGCCTGGCTATTCGCCGCGTGATCGAGCAGCAGTTGGACGCGATCCGCAAGGATGATGCCGAGCGCGCGCTGTCGTTTGCAACACCGACGATCCGCACAGCCTTCCGCGATGCCGCCACTTTTATGGCGTTGCTGGCCAAAGAGTACGCGCCGATTATCCGTTGGGATAAGGCGACGTTCCTGGATTTGCGCAATAAAGAAGACCACTACGTGCAGCGCGTAAAGCTGATCGACAAAAAAGGCAAAGTCGCGGTGGCAAACTATGCGTTGGTCAAAGCCAACACAGGTGAGTGGTTTGTGGCCGGCGTCGCCATCGAAGACAGCGATACGGCGAAAGTCAAAACCGAGTAAATTATTCTGTCGCTCAAATGAAAAAGCCCCAGCATGTGCCGGGGCTTTTTGCATTCTGGCGTTGGCGATTTACTTCGCTGGCTTCTGGTACAGGTGGGTGAAGCGGTCGCTTTCACCAATCGCCGTGTACTTGGCTTTATCAACTTCGCCTTCGCGAAAGTTCGGCGGCAAGGTCCACACGCCTTTCGGATAGTCCTTGGTGTCTTTGGCGTTGTTGTTCACGTCGGATTTTGCCACTAGCTTGAAACCGGCTTTCTCGGCCATGGCTTGCGCATAATCCTCCCGGACATAGCCGTTGGTGGCTTTGGGATCTTGCGGCTGATCGGTTTTGGCGCGGTGTTCGACCACACCCAGATAGCCGCCCGGCTTCAGGGAGTCATAAAACACCTTGAACATGGCTTCCGCTGAGTCCGACCCCATCCAGTTGTGGATGTTACGGAACGTCAAAACCATATCCAATGAACCGGCGGGCACAGGCGTCATCTGATTGGTCTGTTGCATCAGTACGGCGACTGTAGGCTTGCCATACAGGGCCGCGTTCTTGTCCAGATCAGCCTTGAAGGCATCAACCTGTTTTTTAGCACCTTCGCTGCGCGCCGGATCAAAGTGGGCCGCAGTGTAGTTGTCTTTTAACACAGGCGCCAACACTTCGGTGTACCAGCCGGCGCCGGGCCACACTTCCATCACTTTCATGTCTTTGTTCAAGCCGAAGAACTTTAAGGTCTCCAGCGGGTGGCGATACTGATCGCGAGCCTTGTTGGCGTCCGAACGTTGGCTTCCGGCCAGCGCCTTTTTCAATTCAGTTTCCGTCGCAGTATCCATTTTGGCCATCGTTGGCGCTGCCAGCAGGGCAAAGGCAGTCATGGCCCCAGCCAGGACATGTTTTAGGCGATTACGCATAGGCAGGTTCCTCCCACAGAAAATCAGGCTCATGTCTCCCGCCAGACTCTAAAGCCTTGCGGGTCTATGAACGCAGAAGTTTTGTAGCGGTGTTCGCCAGCCGCAACGAATGACGAAACTGTGATGAATTCGGGCCTAAATCTCCATTCCTGGAGCAGGGGCCCTTTAATCGACACTTTCTCTTAATAATGGCATTATAGACCAGTTGGCGGGATGACGGCCCGGGACCGGTAAGAGTCCACACATCAAGGGCCGCGACCGTTGGGAGACTAGGTATTGTGAACGTTACGCTGACCAAAAAGCCAGCGCCCTTGAATCCTGGGCAATCAACAGCGGCAGGGGCCGGAAAGCCCAAAAAGCCGCCGTTTAAGGTTGTCATTTTTTTCCAACAGCTCTGGAAACGCCTGCTGAATTGGCGGGGCTATGTGCCGCCCAATGCGGTGACGTACGAGCTGGCGGTGAAGCAGTTTCTGGGCAACGTCATGGGCGTGACCGCCCGCACGTATCCGAACTGGCTGAAGGTCATCGAAAGTGGCCTGACCGACTATAATTCAACCGATAATCGCAAAGTCGATATCGACGCCTACTACCCGGTCGACGACTTTTACTATGCCGGTTTCGTGGCACTGGAAGCGGCCAAAATTCCCGGTCTTTATGAAAGCGCCGATGTGGACATTTTGTTCAGCTGCATTGCGGACCAGTTGGACAAGGTGGCGAACCGTAATGATCGCATTGTGTCCGATCTGTTTTTTGAAATCATTGCCCGGTTGAATTTGCTGCAAGCCGAAGCCAGTCAAAAACTCCCTTACGACAAAGTCGTGAAAGTGATCCTGAAGCGCTTGGATTTCGACAAGACCGAGACCGGCCGTATGCTGCTGGCCGACAAAGGCTTCCGGCAAATGCTGGCAGAGCCCTTTGCGCTTTATGCCCCCCAGTGGTGGGAGAAGTTCAAACTGAACTTTGTTCTCTATCAGCCGCCGGTCACTCAGGCTGACGATAAAGAGCAGGAAGACCTGGCCAACCTGATCCGCACCACAGAAGCCAACCGCAAAGAACCCAAACGCCGGTGGCGTAAACGGGCGGAATCGATGTTCTAGTCCGAGCTTTCAGGACGAGAAGCGTGTAAGCTTGCCCTCGGCGTTGTCGCGGAGGGGCCTCATGATCAAATCTCACATCCTTGGCGCTGTTCTGGTTGTCGCATTCGGCGCGGCGGCCCATGCCGAAGTTACAAGCATCGGCCCGCAAGGGTTTGAACTGCGCCACGCTGTACATGTCGCGCTGCCGCCCGAGAAGGTCTACGAAGCCTTTGCGGCGTTGCCCAAGTGGTGGGACCCCACACACACATTCTTCGGCAAGGGCGAAAACCTAAGCCTGGACCTCAAAGCCGGTGGTTGCTTCTGTGAAGTCACACCCAAAGGCGAAGGCGTTGAGCACGCCCGCGTGTCGTTCCTGGCGCCCGGCCAGGCCGTGCGGTTGCGGGGGGCTTTGGGGCCCATGCAGGGCATGGGGATGGACGGCGCGCTGACGTGGTCGTTCAAGGCCGCCGGCAACGAGACCGATGTGATCGTCGAAAACGCCATGGGCGGCTACAGCAAGGACGGGTTTGAGGCCCTGGCGAAAATTGTCGATATGGTCGTGGGCCAGCAGTTGAGCCGCTTGAAGGCCTATGCCGAGACAGGCAACCCGGTTCCCGCCAAACCAGCGCCCGCGAAGCCTTAAACGCGCTTAAAATCAGGCGTTTAGACGCCTGAGATCAGCGGTTGCGGATTTCCGCCACATTTATGATAACACTACCGCGGCAAAGCTGATTGTGGGCCGACTCCGGGCCGCTTTTGCGCGTTTTGGTCGGCGTATTTCACCTGAGTTTACATCCTATGGCCCGTTGGTTCGCGATTGCTGTGTCGGTTTTGCTGATGGGCGTTTTCGCTGTGGGTGCGGGCTTGGTCTATGCCTTCTACACCTGGGGCCGGGGCCTGCCCGATCATAACCAGCTTGCGACCTACGAGCCTGCCATGGCGACGCGCCTGTACGGCGGCGACGGGCGCCTGGTGCAGGAATATGCGGTTGAAAGCCGCATCTTTGTGCCGATTGACGCCATTCCAAAGCGCGTGATCGACGCGTTCCTGTCGGCGGAAGACAAAACCTTTTACGAACACAACGGCATCGACTTTGCCGGCCTGCTGCGCGCGATCTTGATCACAAACGTCGAGCGTAAACTGGAAGGCCGCCGTTCGGTCGGGGCCTCGACCATCACGCAGCAGGTGGCGAAGAACTTCCTGCTCAGCGACGAGTACAGCTTCACGCGCAAATTCCGCGAAGCCATTGTCGCTGTGCGCATGGAGCAGACTTTTACCAAGGACCATATCCTTGAGTTATATCTGAACGAGAACTACCTGGGTGCCGGTTATGGTGTCGCGGCTGCGGCGCGCAATGCGTTCAACAAAACGCTCGATGAACTGACGGTCGCCGAGGCGGCGTTTATCGCCGGGGCCACGCAAGCACCGGGCCGCATTATGCGTGACCTCGCGTATGGCCGCGAACGCCGCGACTATGTTCTGGACCGTATGTATGAAGACGGCCACATCTCGCGCGCAGAAGCCGAAGCCGCCAAGAAAGAGCCGCTGACGTTCAATCGCCCATCCGATAATGAAGCTGCCGTTGGCGCTGAATTTTTCGCCGAAGAAGTACGCCGCGACTTGCAGAAAACATATGGTTCGGACGTGCTCTATAAAGGCGGTTTGGTGGTGCGCACATCACTGAACGCCGATTATCAGGCTGCGGCGCAGAAGTTTTTGCAACAGGGTCTGACCATATTCGATGTTCGTCATGGCTATCGCGGGGTGCTGGCCAAGCTGAAACCCGGCGAAGGGCTGATGGAGGGCTTGAAGGCCTTCAAAGCCCCCGGCGGCATTCCGAAAGAGTGGTCGCTGGCCGTGGTTGAAAAATCCGCGCCCGATAAAGCCAGCATCATTTTGCCCGATGGCACTACCGGCAGCATTCCGCTGGCGAATTTGTTGTGGGCCCGCCAAGTCAAAGTGAACAAAGAGAACGGCGATCGCAGCCTTGGCGAGGTGATTAAATCCGCTGCTCAAGTGTTGCAGCCTGGCGATATCATCATGGTCACGCACTTAGATGATGCGCCGGCCGAGGTTTATAACCTGCGCCAATTCCCCGACGCCGATGGTGCGGTGGTGGCGATGGACCCGCACACGGGCCGCGTGCTTGCCATGACAGGTGGGTTCGCGTACGCCCGCTCGCAATTCAATCGCGCTACGCAAGCCTTGCGTCAACCAGGCTCGGCGTTCAAGCCGTTCGTGTACTTGGCGGCGATGGAGTCCGATTATACGCCGTCGACGCTGGTGCTTGATGCGCCGTTCGTGGCTGACCAGGGGCCGGGCCTGCCCAAGTGGAAACCCAAGAACTACACCAACGAATACTTGGGCTTAACAACACTGCGCCGTGGTTTGGAGAAATCGCAGAACCTGATGACCGTGCGTTTGGCGCAAGCCGTCGGCATGGAGAAGGTGGCTGATACCTCGGTGCGTATGGGTGTCTACGACCAGTTGCCGCCATTCCTGTCGGCGGCGTTGGGCTCGGAAGTCACGACGGTCATTCGTTTAACGACGGGTTATGCAATGCTGGTGAACGGCGGCAAGAAAATCACGCCGTCGTTGATTGATCGTATTCAAGACCGCCACGGCAAAACCATTTTCCGGCGCGATCAGCGTGTGTGCCCTGCGTGCCGCGCGGAAACAGCAGCACCAGCCTCGGACGTGAAGCCCGAACTGGCCGATGAACGCGCGCAAGTGGCTGATCCGGGTGCGGTGTACGAAGTGGTGCACATGATGGAAGGTGTCGTCGAACGCGGCACAGGCCGCACGGTCGCCGAAGTGGGCAAGCCTTTGGCGGGCAAAACCGGCACCAGCAACGACAGCTTTGATACGTGGTTCGTGGGCTTCTCGCCTGACTTGGTTGTCGGCGTGTTTGTCGGCCACGATGAACCGCGCAGTTTAGGCCCCAAAGAGACCGGCGGCAGCGTTGCAGCGCCGATCTTCCGCGAGTTCATGAAGGTCGCGCTGAAAGACAAGCCCTCCACACCGTTCCGCATCCCAGAGGGTGTCACGTTCGTGCGTGTGAACCTGGACACCGGCAAACCGGCCGAACCCGGCGATAACAAGGTGATCCTGGAAGCGTTCAAGGCGGGCACGTCGCCCTTCAGTCAGCTGACCATCATGGGGCAGTCAGACGAAGACGATGCGCTGGGCCCTATGAATCGCCAACTGCCCGATCAGCCGGCGGCAGGCAGTATTTACTAACCCCGAAAGCTCAGAGTTCAGATCGGGCACTTCGCGGTCATATCCGTGAGCAATCCTGCCTCAATATTGTGAACAATATGCCCGATGGTTCCGGTAAAGCCGGATCGCAAAGCAAAGTTTACGTGGATGTCGCTCTCGCCGGGTACAAAACGCAGTGCGTTTAAGGCGGCCTGAGCAGGCAGGGCCAGACTGGTGTTGGGCTCGATGGTTTGGGTGCCTAGTAGGCCGATGAAAGCACCGTTGGATGCATTGTAAATATCAAACACCGCGTTGGTTGTTGTAGTGCCTGGGTTATGAATTTGAATGATGCTTGTGTTTCCCGTGTCAATTCTTGAGGTATGGGCGTTTCCGAGGAAATTGTTCGGATCCGCGGTTGCTGCCTTGCAGACTGTTAAGTTTGTGAGCGCGCGGCTTGTTGTGCTCCATCTGACATTCTGGGCGAAGCCGGAAAAATCTGCATCAAGATATATGGAAAGCCCGGAATCCTTGTCGCCGGCCTGACCCAGGATGGTTTCAATCTCTCGGATTTCTTTTTGAATGGCTGCGCGTGCCGGGACGCTGATGTCTAGCGCGCCCAGAATCTTGCGCGGTGTATCCTGTACGAGCGTGACCGTTACTGTGCCGGTGCTGGATGTGGGGTTTATCAGCCGTAGATATGCGGACCCGCCAGGATAGGCGCCGGGTACGAACCCAGGTAATGCAGTGCCTTCAGGAGGAGGCTCCCGCCCGACGACGTCGAGCGCTTTGTCGATTTCAATGCGCGGGGTCGACCATGTCCAGCTTGAAGATGTGATGGCTGTTCCGGATGCTTTCAGGGCGTACTCCAATTGATCTGCAGTCGCGGTGGCGAGCTTGGACTTAAGAACTGCAAATGCGCCCGTGACATGCGGTGTGGCCATCGACGTGCCGCTTTTGAAGCCATATGAAGTTGTCGATGTGGCAGTTGCTGATTCAATCGACGTTCCAGGCGCCAATAGATCGACAATAGACGCATGATTGTGACTCGTGTTCGGCGCGTTGTTTGCAATGACGGTTGAACTTACAGTCACTGCTTTCTTAATGCATCCGGGGGAACTGACGCGCCCCGTATAGCCTTCGTTTCCTGCTGCTATGACCGTCAAGACCCCCATGGCGCGCAAAGTTTTGATAGCGCGCACCCGAACTTCACCAGTATCGCAATAGCTGGCGTAGCCGACGCTCGTGCCCAGGCTAAGATTGATGGCCACCAGCTTGTATGTTGGGCCGACTGCAATCAACCAATCGAGAGCGGCAAGTTGGTCGGCAGAGCTGGAGACGAGGCAGCTTAAGGCACCATCGCATGTAATGGTGCTGTTGACGCGCCGAAAGACCTGGGTCGCAATGATTTTGGCATCTGGTGCAATGCCCTGCTTCAGTGTTGTCGCAGAACCATTATTCCCGGCAGCGATGCCCGCAACATGGCTGCCATGATCGCAAATGCTGTTGCCGCCAGTGCACAACGAAGCGGTGCCGGGACCTGAGGTTGCCGACACGCCGCCGGGGCAGAGGCTCTGAGAGCCTGTCGTCGCTGTTGAGAAACAGCCTTCTGCAATAATTTTGTTCTTGAGCATTTCATGTGTCGCAAGGATGCCGTTATCCAGAATAGCGACTGTGTAACCTTGCCCGCGGAATCCCTGCGCCCAGGTCTTTGATGCACCGGTTTGAATCGTGGTTAGATAAAGTTTAGGTCTTTCGATGTCTTCGGATACTTCTGAATCTTCAACTTTTTGTTCTGTATTTAAATAAACGCCGACGATGGCGGGATTTGTCACGAGATAATCAAAATGCTTTGGCGTGATGCGCGCATGAATAACGGGCTGGTAAATATACGATTTGATGATCTCTATCCCGACGGTACCCAATTCAGTGACAAAAGGTGCGCGCGCAACTGCAACGCTGCTGCGGACATTGGCGGCATACGTTTCTGACGCAGTGCGCTCACCCGTTTGGGCCCGTTCCACATCCTTGCTGGTGGTTTCATCAAGCGGCGCGCGGAACTCGATCAGGACTTCAAGGGAATCGTCGTTTTGCAGGCTCTCCTGAATAGGCGTGGCCCAATCCGGCAGAGGATCTCCCGCCTTAGCTGCTTCCGGTGGCGCCAGCACTTGCCAACCGCTTTGCTGGCCGTGTGCTTGAGTGCTGATGAAGAAGAGTACCACTGTAATATGGCGGAGCATCGAATCCTCCTCTTATATTTATAAGAGAGTATAAAGTATTGTTCTCGTTTTACGAAAGTTAGCGAATGATGTGGTAAGACGCAAGCCGCCGACAGCATTTACTAGCTTCACCACAGCGGTAAATGTGATCCGGTATGCGTTAAATCGCGCATTTCGTTGTCATGTCGGCGATGCTGCGCACTTGCGGCTGCTCGATCTCGTGGCGTACCAGCCCGTTAAAGTTCGATACAACAACATTGACATAGGATGTTGACTTGGGAACGAGCGGAAGGCCGGGAACGACATCCTTGCTGAAAAGGGTTCGGGCGTGCAACCGAACAGTACTGTTTCCGGCAATCGTCGGCCCCGCGACGCCGCCGAGCGGCGTGAACATCGGTGATGTGCCGTTGCCGCCGTCATACAGGTAAAACCGCGGTGTTGCGGATGCCGCCGAGGTGTTCGTCAGCGTGATGTAACTGGCCCAATCTTTATTGTCTTGCATGTAGACGAAGGGCAGCACGCTGCTTTGGTCGGTTCGGTTACTGGCGCACAGCGTGAGATTTGACAGCGCTTGGCCCGTGCTGTCGACGACGACATGCTGCGCATAAATTTCACGGGGCGGATTGAGGATCACGCTGACCAGCGACGTTGCCTGTGCTTGAGCGCGGATCGCGATTTCCATCTCACGGACCGAGGCTTGTGCGCTGCCGTTCGCGGGGATCGCCATCCTGTAGGTGCCAAGCACTACGTTGGGCGTATCCTGAACTACCGTTACAGGTACTTCGATGGGGTTGAGGTTCAAGCTGATCACTCGTAATACCGAGCGCAGATCGGGGCGGTCGCCGGGAAATAGCCCAACCAGTGAGACGCCGGGCGGCGGCGGATCTACCCCAACCACATCAAGGGCGCCTTTTACGTCTAGGCGTGGTGTCGACCAGGACCAACTGGCGCCTTTCACTTTTGGGCCCGAGGTGCGCAATGCGTATTCCACCTGCGCGGCTGTCGCTGTGGGCATTTTTGATCGCAGTACGGCGACGGCTCCTGTGACGTGGGGTGTGGCCATGGACGTGCCGCTGTAGATGGCATACGCGGACGAAGAACCATACGTGGCCGACCTGACGATTTCGCCCGGCGCAAAAATATCAAGTAGTGCAGATACGTTCGAAAAGTACGATGACACTGCTGCAATATTGATGGACCCGACACTAAACGAATCTTTGATGCATGCCGGAAATGACATGAACCCGGTATAACCGCCGTTGCCTGATGCGATCACGGAAATAACGTTCATCGTGCGCAGCGTCACGACTGCGCTTTCCAGAACAGCGCCGTTGCAATAGCCCAGGTAGGCTGTGGATGAGCCAAGGCTCATGTTGACGGCGACAATGTTGTAGGTGGCGGTGTTGCTGATCACCCAGTCCATTGCGGCGACCAAGTCTGATGTAAACGCCCCAAGGCATGACTCGCACCCGACGGACCGGGTGAACACCTGGATCGGGATAACGCCGGCGTCTGGTGCGACGCCGCGCAGTCGCTCGGTACTGCTGGTGTTGTCGCCCATGGCGATCCCGGCGACGTGGCTGCCGTGTTCACACACGCCGCCCGAGCCTGCTCTCCCACCGGGGCAGAGCGAGGCCGAGCCCGGTCCAATGACGCGTTTTAGTTTGTTCGGGCAAAGGCTTTCATAAAACGAGGCGATGCTGCCGTCCGAAAAACACGCTTCCGCGACGATGCGCCCGCGGAACATCTCGTGGCTCGCATTGATGCCGGTATCGAGGATCGCCACGGTTTGGCCCTGGCCGCGATACCCCTCAGCCCAGGCGATGTCCGCATTCACGAAGGGAGTGGTTTTATTGAGAAGCGGCTTTTCGGGTGATTCAGTGGCCGGTTGATCTGCATCATTGGGGTTAACGCGGTTTGAGGGCGGTAGGTTCGGCGACAACTTGATGTAGATATTCTCGTAAACGGACGCGACATCTTCTCGTGCAGCAAGTGTTGCCAGATCCTCCCGGCGCACATCGGCCAGCACGATGGGCTGATGTGTATAAACCTCACGGATATTCAGGCCTGCCGCGCGCATGTCCTGCACAAAAGGGGCTTGGACCTGAGCCGCAATGCGCTGGGCCTGGGCTGCCGTTTCGCGCATTTGCGACGTGCTGGTTTGCGACGTGCTGGTTTGTGGCGTGCTGGCTTGGTTCGTTTGGGCGCGTTCGCGTTCAGCGCTTTCGTGCGGCACGGGGTTCGGCAGGGGCACATCGGGGGCCCGCAATTCGATCAAGACGCTGATCGTCTGAGGGCTTTGGGCATTTGCCAATTTCGCGGCTAACGGGGCTTGCCACGCAGGATTTTGCGCAAAAACTTGGCTTGCACCCAATACGAACAACGATCCCAGAATCCTCAGCAGATAGCGCATGGTCTGGCTCCGCAGTCGTGGAAAACGGCCGAATTTTATGACGGGAATTATGAATTGAGTACCAATTACAGGTTGGGTCTGTAGGGGCGATCAAAGTCAGGGCCAAAGCCTTGTTTGCGCGGGCGTATTCCCCTAAAAGAACCGCCAATTCCTGCGCCCCCTGGCGCACATCAGCCGTTCGAGTTTGCCGCCATGGCCATGCGCCCCGACGTCGAAAACAAAGCCACCGATATCCGCCGAGCAATCTCCATGCTCAGGAGGCATCTTTGACTGGGATCGCGCTGTTTACCGCCTGGATGAACTGAACGCGAAAGTCGAAGAACCCGACTTCTGGAACGAGTCCGGCAAAGCCCAAGCACTGATGAAAG
>JAEUKL010000043.1 GCA_016793005.1 Rhodospirillaceae bacterium
ACAGATGGCGGTCCTTCTCCCAGGGCACACGGCCATAAGCGCGGCCCCACCAAGTCCCGAAGTGCACCTTGCCGTCCGTCACTGACCCACAGGTCATTTTACGGGCGATGATCAGGGCATCGTCCGGGTTATTGACATCTAAAGTGCGCGAATTAGCCGAAATTGCATAAAATCCACTCAAAGATAGCGCCATGGCCATCATCAGAATCTTTTGTAGGCGTAGTTTATGGATCATTTTTCTCCCCCTTTGCTGGAGGTCTGCATATCAGCCTGAATCCGGGCCGAACACAACGGTTCACAAGCCGATGATGCCGCAGGTGCGAACCCGCGGGGTGGCCGGAAACCTATTGAAATCAACCACTTTTTGCCCGTACTCTCAGGCCCAAGCCTGCCCCCGCCTTGGGGGCCGAACCGTCCGCGATCCAGCCAGCACCACGCATCTGGCCAGAGCTACGCGGTGTGATAGTGGGGAGAGTAGAAATGAAGCGTTCGATTGCACCGGGCCGTATTGCGGGTTGTTTTGCCGCGAGCATGCTGGCCGCGACGGCCTTGGTTCAGCCTGCCGCCGCCCAGCAATACAGCAACATGGTTGTGTTCGGTGACTCGCTCTCCGATGCGGGGCGCTTGTTTGCGATCACGGGCGGAACCAACCCCGCCAGCCCGCCCTACGTGAACGGCCGGTTCTCGAACGGGCCGGTGTGGGTTGAATTGCTGGCGCCGAAGTTGGGCTTCACCTTCAGCGGCGCCACAGACTTTGCCGTCGGCGGTGCTGAAAGCGGCACGGGCGGCCCTGTGGGCGTCACCACGCAGGTGAACGGGCTTGCTGCAGCCACGACCTTCTCGGCAAACACGCTTGTGGTTCACTGGGCCGGCGCAAACGATCTGTTGAACCGTGCGTCGACCACACCGTCGGCCACGCTGATTGCGCAGACGGTCACGAACAACGTGACCAACATCAGCACGCTGGCCGCACGCGGTGCAAAAACGATTCTGGTCGGCAACTTGCCCGATCTGGGCCGCACACCCGGCGGCGTTGGCTCCGGCAACGGCACGTCCCTGAGCGCCTTGACCCAAGCTTACAACGCATCGCTGGTCGCCCAGCTGCCCGCCATCGAAACCGCGCGCAATACCCGCATTGTTGTGTTGAATGCCTTTGGCCTGTTCAACGACGTGCTCGCGAACCCGTCGCGCTATGGCATCTCAAACACCACAATTCCCTGCATCACACCGGCGGGTGCTACGGGGGCGTGCGCCACAGCGGCAACAGCCGCAGCCAGCGCATTCTTTGATCCGATCCACCCCACCGCGACGTCCCATGCGGCCCTGGCCGATTTCGCCAAGGCTTCACTGGATCAGGATGCCAACGTGGCGCGCATCGGCGCTGTAACGTCGTTCATTGCGCCGCAGGTGCTCGATACGCTGCGCCAGACCACCTACGACCGCTTGAACGTCTTACGCATCACCAACGGCCGCGAACGTTCAACCCAGCCCATGAGCGTGTACGCCAGCGCCAAATACGCCAAAGGTGACCGCGATGACGGCGCCAACGTGGCGGGTTTTGATTACGACATGATTTCCTACACCTTGGGCTTTGACCGCGTGTACAGCGACGGCTTTGTCTTGGGTGGCGCGGCCCACTACATCGACGGCAACGTCGATCTGGTCAATTCGCGCGGCACGCAAGATTTCAATGCGGCGGCATTCTCGGCCTACTTCGGTTATCGCAATTCAAACCTGTGGGTTGATCTGTCGGGTGCCGGCAGTTGGGAAAACTATGACTTGGTGCGTAACACCGGTTTCGCACCGCGTGCGGCAGCCTTGGGCGATACCAGCGGCAACAGTTTCTATGTGGCCTTGGATGCAGGCGTGAACCTGTTGGATGAAGGCTCGGCTTGGTCGGCAGGCCCCATCGGCGGCGTGCGTTACCTCAACGCTGATATCGACGCCTACACCGAAACCGATGCCGCCATGCTGAACACCTCAGTGGCCGAGCAAAGCAACAAGAGCGTCATTGGCTCGATCGGCTTGCAGGCCTCGGGCTTGTTTGTTTCGGGCGGCACGGCCATCGCCCCGCATATCCGCGTGGTCTACGAAAACCAGATTGATAAGTTGGATCATGCCGTCGCCGTGACCAACGATGTCGGCCAAGTTCGCCGCGCGACCGGCGGCACGGGCACGGACGATTACATCCTGGTTGGTGCGGGTTTGAACATCCAAGCCAGTTCCAGTCTGTCTTTCACGCTGGATTATGAAGGTACTATCGACCGTTCGGACGGTAAGGATCATGCGGTTGTCGGCCGCGTGGTGTATTCGTTCTAAGGCGGTGTATTCGGTCTAGAAAGGCTTATCCTTTTTAGCCGGAGCATCGCGCGTGTTGGATTTTGAAATCGGCGCTGTATCATCAGCGCCGATTTTGCTTTTCAGGCTAAACTTTCATTATTGCTGTTGAACGGACGTACACATGGCCAATCCTGTTTTCTCTGCCCGCAACCCGCGCACCGGTGTGCATGACTATCAGTGCGAGCACACCACGTCCGCCGAGCTGGATGAAATTGTGAAGCGCCTGCGCAAGACCCAACCGGTGTGGGCCGCACTGAAGGTCGAGGAGCGGTTCAAGGCCCTGCAGGATTTTGTCAGTGCGGTCGAGAAGAACGGCGAGAAAGTGTTGGCGGCCTTGAAGGCCGACACGGGCCGGGTGCGTATCGCTCAACTTGAATTCCACGCCTTACGCAGCGTGCTGGATCGCGTGGGGGCTGATGCGCGCGCCATGCTGGTGGATGTTCCCGCCAAGCCGACGATGGTGCCGCACATTCATGGCTCGGGGCACTATGTGCCTTACGGGATCATGGGCAACATCACGCCGTGGAATTTCCCATTGTTGCTGTCGTTCATCGATACCTTCCCGGCGTTGATCGCGGGCAATGCCGTCGTCATCAAACCCAGTGAAGTGACGCCGCGTTGGGTCGATCCGATCCGTGAAGCCTTGAAAGAGGTGCCCGCCGTCAATGATGTGTTGGTGTTCGCCCGCGGCCCCGGCGATACGGGTGCGGCTTTGATCGAGCGCGTGGATTTTGTCAGCTTCACCGGCAGCGTGCGCACCGGCCGCAAAGTTGCCGAAGCGGCAGCGCGGCGCTTCATTCCGGTGTTCCTGGAACTGGGCGGCAAAGACCCCGCCGTCGTGTTGGCGTCGGCGAATGTCGACATGGCCACCTCGGGTATTTTGCGCGCAACCGTTGCCGCCACGGGTCAGGCCTGTCAGTCCTTAGAGCGTGTGTATGTGGCCCGGCCCATCTACGATCAGTTCGTGGCCCAGATCACCGAGAAGGCGAAGGCCGTCACGATTGACATGGACGATGCCGAGAACGGTTTTGTCGGGCCCTTCATTTTTGATCGTCAGGCAGAAATTGTCGCCGACCACGTGCGCGATGCCGTGGCCAAGGGCGCCAAAGTTCTGACGGGCGGCGAACTTTTATCCAAAGGCGGGAAGTGGATGCGCCCCACGGTGATTGTGGACGTAAATCACAAAATGAAAGTGATGACCGAAGAAACGTTTGGCCCCGTCATTCCCATCATGCCGTTTGACACTGTGGATGAAGCCGTCGGCCTGGCCAACGACACGGTGTATGGATTGTCGGCTTCTGTGTACGGTGATGAGGCCGATGCCATGCCGGTCGCACGCCGTCTGAACGGCGGCGCGGTCAGCATCAACGACGGTTCACTGACCGCCATGGTGCAGGATACGGCTCATGAATCGTTTGGGCTGTCGGGCATGGGGGCCAGCCGTTTTGGTCCTGAAGGCGTGTTGCGTTATGTGCGCCGCAAGGCGCTCTTGAACAACACCAAAGGCCCGATGGATGTGGGCGGTAAAATCGTACCGCTTTAGTAAATCGCTGATTTTCTTTCGATTTTTCCGATGATTTTCTTGCGCCCCCGGCCTTGACGGTTGGGAGCCGCATCTTAAATGCAAGGGTGTCAGGTGCCTTTCAGGGCCTGGCAGGGTGAAACGGCGCGGCCCATCGGGCGCGCATTCTGAAACCTCAGAACGCCCTTAAACGCGCCGCTTGTTATTGCTCATCGGAGGATAACCCATGCGTACTTTTGATCTGTCTCCCCTGTTCCGCGCCACTGTCGGCTTCGACAACTTGTCGCGCGTTTTTGACACCGTAACGCGCTTGGATGAAGCGCAAGTGTCGTACCCCCCGTACAACATCGCCAAAAACGGCGCCGATGATTATCGCATCACCTTTGCGGTCGCAGGCTTTGCCGAGTCCGACATCGATGTTCAGGTGGAAAACAACACGCTGACGGTGAAAGGCAAAACCGGCAGCGATACCGAAGCCGTAACCTATCTCCATCGCGGCATCGCGGGCCGTTCGTTCGAACGCCGCTTCGAGTTGGCCGACCATATCCAAGTTGTCGGTGCGCGAATGGAAAACGGTTTGCTCCACATCGAGCTTAAGCGCGAAATCCCTGAAGCCCTTAAGCCGCGACGCATCCAGGTCTCCGCGGGGACCTCCGCGCAAGCCCCGACGCTGACCGCGAAAGCGGCCTAACACTTTAGTCCCGGATATTCCGTCAGATGTCCGGGTGTTGACGAACCTGTGGCCGGTTGCTCAGTCTCATTCTAAGGCCCCCCTCCCTTAGCGACTGACCCCGGCCACAGGGCTTCGTTTTTCCCTACAAGTTTCCCCATACCTTGGCGTTATGATCGCGAACATGAGCGACAGCGCCATCATTGCTTTCTATAGAGGTCACGGCACAGATCACGCCGGGCGGCGCATGGCCGACATCCTGGCGTGGGATCATCGCCGCCTGGAAATGGTTCACGACTATATCCAGTGGCTGTTCCCGCTACCTGAAGCGAGCAGGTTTAATCCGGATGCGCCGTTGTTATCGGCCGCCGACAAAGCCGAATTCCGCGCATCGCCTGAACTGCAAGCCAAAGTACTTCAATCGCTTGATGTGATGCTGGGTTTTTATGGCCTGGCGCGCACCCCATCCGACATTCAGCGCGGTCCAGTCTGGCAAAGCACGCAGCATTGGCTGGCGCCGCTCAACCATAATCACTTGCGCCTGACGCGTATTCTTCTGTTCTTGGGGCACATTGGATTACCCGATGTCGCAGCGCAGTTGTTAAAGGTGCTGAACGACATTGCCGTCAACGAAGGGCATAAAATGGTCTCTCCGCGCACGTTGTCGTTTTGGCACGATGCCGTTCCGCGCTAAGCGTGCATTGTTCTGCGACAAGTCGCGCCATTGTTTGAGACACGCGGCCTGCGGCGGGTTGACCGTTGTCTCAGCCTTTCATTGTTTCGCATGATTGATATGGTGCGCGCCTGTTCGTTTGGGGCTTGGAGGGGGCGCGCGCATGCCGAAGGCAAAACAACTTCCGTACCGCGACTTCGTTACTCTACCCGCCGAGATAATGCGGGTTCAGGCCGAGTCCTTCAAAGCCAGTATGATTCGCCGCCGCTCGGTGCGGCAGTATGATTCAAAGCCCGTTGACCGTGCCATCATTGATGCGTGTCTGCAGGCAGCGCACAGCGCGCCCAGCGGGGCCAACATGCAGCCGTGGCATTTCGTGGTCGTTACCGACCCTGCCGTGAAATCTGAAATCCGCGTTCATGCCGAAAAAGAAGAACGCGAGTTTTACAACGGACGCGCCGGCCAGGAATGGACCAAGGCTGTGGAACCTATGGGCACCGGGCCATCAAAACCTTTTCTGGATTCTGCGCCGTATCTGATTGTCGTCTTTCAGAAGAACTATGCCGTTACGTCAAGCCATCAGCGCGTCAACCATTACTATGTCTCGGAGAGTGTTGGCATCGCGGTCGGGATCCTGGTGGCAGGATTGCAGCATGCAGGCGTCGCAACCTTGATTCACACGCCGCGCCCCATGGGCTTCTTGCGTAAAATTCTGAAGCGCCCCGTCAATGAACGGGCCTGCATGATTGTTATGGCCGGATACCCGGCCGCAAATGCCACTGTTCCAGTACTGAAGAAAAAGCTGTTCAGTCAGGTTGTGACTTATATCTAGCGCCGTCTCATGCGCCGCCCGCTTACTTTGGCGGTGCGAACAGATAGCCGCCATTGCGGATCGTTTGAATCATATCCGGCTTAGTGGGGTCATCCTCGATCTTCCGGCGCAGTCGATTGACTGTCACGTCAATGCTCCGATCAAAGGCGGGTTCGTTGTTGTCGGCGTAAACCAGATCCAACAACTGGCTGCGCGTCAGTACACAGTGCGGACGCTCGACCAAGGCTTTCAGCAGGTTAAATTCGGTGGTGGTCAGGCGGCTTTTTTCTCCGTTCTTGGTGATCGTGCGCCCCGCCACATCGAACTGAAAGATGCCGTAGTCATAACTTGGTGCCTGGGCCGCCCCGTCCGTGGCGACGGTATAAGTTTCACTCAAGCGGCGTAGCAGGCTTTTCACACGGGCAATCAACTCACGGCCATTGAAGGGCTTTTGAATGTAGTCGTCTGCGCCGACCTCCAGGCCAACTACGCGGTCTGTCAGATCGCTGGCCGCCGATAAAATGATCACGCCCGTGCCGGGTATGGCGCGCATGCGTTTAACCAGTTCAAATCCGTCGATATCGGGTAGGCGTAAATCGACAATGCAGAGATCGAATTTGGTTTGCGCCATGGCTTTGCCGGCCTGTGCACCGGTTTCGGCTGTCGTGACGTCAAAACCGGCGCTGGACAGGACATCCTTCACCGTGTCGGCCATCGCCGTATCGTCTTCCACAACTAAAATCTTATTGCGTGGCATGACGGTCGCTGGGCCCATTTAACTCGGAAGAGGACGTTTTGAACCGCTTTCTCTCAGGCCTGATGCTCGCTTGATACGTGCAGAGCAGACCCAAAACTTAGCCGCGGGGTTTCTATATGGCACACCTTGTGGCTTCATATTTCAAGTCTGAAATATCCCTAAAAACCATAGGTTATGGAGCCTGCGGGTGGAAAATAAGGGGCAAGCGTTCCACTTCAGGACCTTTTCACCCCAGCGCGAAAAACCGTCGCCCGCCAAAGTTTTAACACTGCACGAGCCTGGGGGTGCGCATCCAAGTCTCAACGTGCGATCATCCTATTCATCGAAAGGTGAGGGGGCTTACACCCACAGACCGCCCAAAGCGCCGTGAGACAATTCGAAACAACCGCAATCTGCGCATCACACCGCCGCATTCCGCAACTATTAGTTTATGTCTCGTCAGTCAATGCGGCCGCAACGAATTCTCTCGACGCATGTGCCGATTTTCCGCTCCGCAAAAAGCTTGCGCCTTGAGAACCTCAACAGTTTTTTCCGCCGGGCGTCCAATATCAAAATTTGGCTGCTGACGATTGCAATACTGGCTGCGGGTATTGCGGGCTCGGTCTTGGTCTACCAAAGAATTTACGCCAATCACATTGCGCTCATCCAAGAGCGTTTACATGGCCAAGCCGAGCATCAGCGCTTACGCGAACGCGCGATCGAGTCATCACAAAACCGCATCCTGATTGTCGACGCGCGAAAAGAAGGTCTGCCGATTACGTTCTGCAATAGCGCGGTACAACGCCTCACGGGCTATGCCGCTGCCGAGGTTATTGGTCGGAATTGTAGTTTCTTACAGGCAGGAGATTTGGACCAGCCGGAAATCCAGCCATACGCCGCGCGCTATCAGAAGCTAAATCCGTGCCTGTCATGCTGCGCAACTACAAAAAAGACGGCACGATGTTCTGGAACGAACTGCACATCGATCCGGCTTTGTTGATTTCGCAAATCTGGGGCATGGCAACCGCGGCCGATTGATCGACGATCAAGCGCACCCTCAAATCATTCATAACCGTCGCCCGTCTTTTTAAGCGTGCCGCAATGCCCCTTGCGGCACGATGCCGGCCCGCGCGATAGTTTCCCCAGACGCTGGCATTCACGCTGGCCCTTAAATTTCCGACAGGCTCTGGGGAGGGTCGTTCACAATGTTCATGACCAATTATCGCAGTTTCAAGTTCGCGCTTCCGGCGATCACAGCAATGATGATGGCGTCGGGCTTGGCGGTTGCGCAAGATACGACGGCGGAAGATTTGCGACTGAATGCATTCCTGGATAAAGCCTTCGATGAGCGTGCCGCACTCCAGCCACAGCTTCTCACCAGCCTCGGCCTCAAAACATCCTACGACCGCCTGAACGACTACACGCCGGCGTTTGATCAGCGCATGGCCGACATGTCGAAGACTCAGCTAGAAGCCATGAAGCGTGAATTTAAGCCGGCGACTTTGGGTGATCAGGCCAAGCTGTCTTATGCGGTTGCGGAATGGCAGATCACGCAGTCGCTTGAAAATCATAAATGGGATGATCATGGGTTTATATTTGCCGCTAACGGCACACCCACCAGCAACATCCCGGTGTTCCTGATCAACAATCACCGCGTCGACAACGTGAAAGATGCACAAGACTATGTCTCGCGCATCAAAGACGTTGAACGCGTGATGAATGAAATCGCCGCTGATTTTACCGCGCGCACCGATAAAGGCATTCTGACACCGGATTTGGTGTTTGTGCGCGCACTACCAGATGCCCGCAGTATTCTGGTCGGTGCCCCCTTCACCGACGGTCCGGGTGTGGCGCTATGGGTGGATTTCAAAACCAAAGTCAGCAAACTTGAAGCAGATGCCGCCACCAAGGCGAAATTGCTGGACGACGGCAAGGCTGCGCTGACGGGGCCTTTTAAGCGGGGCTACGAAAAGATCATTGCAACGCTGGAAGCGGTGTCGAAGAAAGCCGGCCCTAACGAAGGGGTGTGGCGTTTGCCAGACGGTGATGCGTACTACGCCAACCGCATCAAGAACTGGACGACGACGGGTTTAACGCCTGAACAAGTGCATCAAACAGGCTTGAGCGAAGTTGCGCGTATTCGCAAGGAGATGGAAAAAATCCGCGTGAATGTCGACTACAAAGGCGACTTACAGGCGTTCATGACCTATGTCCGTACCGAGCCGAAGTTCTATTACCCCAACACCGATGAAGGCCGCGCGCAGTATGTCAGTGATGCAAAGGGCTTCATCGCTCAGGTGATGGCAAAAGCGCCGCAGTACTTCAACCGCTTGCCGAAGGCGCCGTTGGATGTGCGCCCCGTCGAGAAGTGGCGCGAAGCCACGGCCAGCATCGCCTTCTACAATCGCGGCACACCAGATGGTCAGCGCCCCGGCATCGTGTACTTTAATCTTGCGGACTTGTCGCAGACACTGAAACCGCACGTGGAAGATGTGAGCTACCACGAAGGTGCACCCGGCCATCACTTCCAGATCAGCCTGGCGCAAGAACAAACCGGCATGCCGAAAATCCGCCGCTTCAACGGACCCGGTGCATACACGGAGGGCTGGGGGCTTTATGCCGAAGAACTGGCCAAGGAAATGGGCTTCTACCAAGACCCCTATGCCGATTTCTGTCGCTTGGCTTCGGAACTGTGGCGGGCCTCTCGTCTGGTTGTGGATACGGGTATGCACGCCAAGCGCTGGAGTCGTGAAAAGGCGCTGGCGTTCTTAAAAGAGAACAGCTTGTTGTCTGATCTGGATGCCGCGCGTGAGATTGATCGTTATCTCACCAACCCTGGCCAGGCGACCAGCTACAAAATGGGTCAGTTGAAAATCTTTGAACTGCGCTCCAAGGCTCAGAAAGCCTTAGGCGCGAAATTCGACATCAAAGATTTTCATGATGCCGTGCTGGCCGATGGCGCATTGCCGTTGGGTCTCTTAGAGCAGCGGGTCGATGCCTATATCAGCCGCAAGAAAAGCTAAAACCTGAAACACTTAAACTAAGCGAAGAACAACACAGCGCCACCCGCCCAACGCTTGCGGGTGGTGCTGTGACGCCTGTGTCAGGCGTTAGAATGTCGCGCTGTCGATTAGCCTGATCAAATCTGTGCTAGCCGCCCGTGTATTAACAGTCCGGGCGCGGCATCACGCTGCATATGGCAGTGCACGATCCAACGCTTGCCGTTGGGCTGATTGGAAAATCGGAACCGCGCTGCACTGGTGTTTTTGCATGTGCACAAAAACGGACCGCAGTGCGCCATCTATAAATCCGTCTACTGTCAGCGAAAAAATCTATTAGACAGTAGTTTAGAACTATTACAAAGTTTCCCTATCGCTTTTTTGCCGCAACGCTTTGTGTGGCGTTCGCGCAATCCTTTCCGCAACCGCGTTCAGTTCAGGGAAAATACAATGTCGAATGAATTAAAATGCCCATTCTCGGGCGGACAATCCGGCCCCAGCCGCCGCAACGTATTGACCGCGACAACAGCGCTGGCTGCAGCGGCCGCAGTGACGCCAGCCTCGGCTGCGACGCCGTCGTCAATGGATTCCACGGTCGGCTCTATGGGAGATAACGGCAACATGAATCATGAATGGTGGCCCAAAGCGCTTAACCTCAACATTTTACATCAACACGCCCCGGCGTCGAACCCGCTGGGTGCTGCGTTCAACTACGCTAACGCATTCAAGACGCTGGATTACGCAGCGCTGAAAAAAGATTTGCGCGATCTGATGACTAACTCGCAAGAGTGGTGGCCGGCCGATTGGGGCCACTACGGCGGCTTGTTCATTCGTATGTCGTGGCACAGCGCCGGCACGTATCGTACCGGCGATGGTCGTGGCGGCGGCGGCACAGGTAACCAACGCTTCGCGCCCCTGAACAGCTGGCCCGACAACGGCAACCTGGATAAAGCGCGCCGCTTGCTGTGGCCGATCAAGCAAAAATACGGCAACCAGATTTCCTGGGCCGACCTGATGATTCTGGCGGGCAACGTTGCGCTGGAATCGATGGGCTTCAAAACATTTGGCTTCGGCGGCGGACGTACCGACATTTGGCAACCCGAGGAAGACGTTTACTGGGGGGCCGAGACCAAGTGGCTGGACAACAAGCGCTACACCGGCGACCGCAATTTGGAAAACCCCTTGGCGGCCGTGCAGATGGGTTTGATTTACGTGAACCCCGAAGGCCCGGACGGCAAACCTGATCCTGTGGCATCCGGCCGCGATGTGCGCGAAACCTTTGGCCGCATGGGCATGAACGACGAAGAGACCGTGGCCCTGGTGGCCGGCGGCCACACGTTCGGCAAAGCCCACGGTGCGGGTGATCCGAAACTTGTGGGCCCCGAGCCTGAAGCAGCGCCCATTGAAGAACAGGGCCTGGGCTGGATCAATAAGCTCGGCAACGGCAAAGGTGTGTATACGACCACCAGCGGCATCGAAGGGGCGTGGAAACCCAATCCCACAAAGTGGGACAACGGCTACTTCGATATGCTGTTCAAGTACGAATGGGAACTGACCAAAAGCCCAGCCGGCGCTCATCAATGGATCCCGAAAGACGTGAAGGGCGAAGACCTGATCCCCGATGCGCACGACCCGTCGAAGGTTGCGCCACCGATGATGACCACGGCCGACCTGTCGCTGCGATTTGATCCGACGTACGAGAAAATCTCGCGCCGCTTCCACAAAAATCCGGCGGCATTCCAGGATGCGTTCGCGCGCGCCTGGTTCAAACTGACGCACCGCGATATGGGCCCCAAGGCGCGTTACCTGGGCCCGGAAGTGCCGAAGGAAGATTTGATCTGGCAAGATCCGCTGCCGGCGCGTGATGGTGCGGTGATCGACGCCAAAGACATTGCCGACCTGAAGGCCAAAATTGCCGACACGGGGCTGAGTGTCAGTGAACTGGTGTCTACCGCCTGGGCGTCGGCCTCTACGTTCCGTGGGTCCGACAAACGCGGCGGTGCGAATGGTGCGCGTGTCCGCTTGGCGCCCCAGAAAGACTGGGATGTCAATCAGCCCAAGCAGCTTTCAAAGGTACTGGCCAAGCTTGAAGGTGTTCAGAAAGCCTTCAATAAGGCGGCAACCGGCGGCAAGAAAGTCTCGGTCGCTGACCTGATCGTGTTGGGCGGTGTTGTCGGCATTGAGCAGGCGGCGAAAGCGGCCGGCGCAAGCGTTGACGTGCCGTTCACGCCGGGCCGCGTCGATGCGACGCAGCAACAAACCGACCCAGCAGGGTTCGCGGTTCTGGAGCCGGAAGTTGATGGCTTCCGTAACTACCAGAAGCAGACTTATGCCGTGCCGGCTGAAGAAATGCTGCTGGACCGGGCGCAACTGCTTAAGCTTAGTGCGCCAGAAATGACTGTGCTGGTCGGTGGTTTGCGTGTGCTCGGCGCCAATACGGGCGGTGCAAAGCATGGCGTGTTCACGCAGCGTCCGGGCCAACTGACAAACGACTTCTTTGTCAACTTGCTGGATATCGGCACAACCTGGCGCCCGACGGCGCAAAATGCCGATGTGTTTGAGGGCCGCGACCGTAAAACCAGCGCGATAAAGTGGACCGCCAGCCGCGTTGACTTGATCTTCGGATCAAACTCGCAACTGCGGGCGTTGGCGGAAGTCTATGCCCAGAGCGATGCGAAAGAGAAATTCACGCGCGACTTTGTGGCCGCCTGGACCAAGGTGATGAACGCTGATCGCTTTGATCTCGCCTAAACCACAGCCTGACTAAAAAATACCGGCGTTGGCTTTCCCAGCCAGCGCCGGTTTTGTTTGTGCATGTCTGTCTAATTGTTAGGTGGATTGACCCACCGCCACTTTTGCAGGTCAATCGCCTGCTTCTTCTGCCCGCCCTTGAGTGAGCTATAGAATCTCATATCGAAGCTGTATCGAATGCGGTTCGATGTGTTGGGCATCGATATATGTGGGAGCCACTTATGAAAAATCAGGACATCGCCGGGCGACATATGAACGGGTTTGGGAACGCGTGCTCCCATGTCGATGCCATGAGTTCCTTCCGGGATTGGCCCTGGGGGAATGCCTAAGGAAGGATAAAGACCAAGGCCGCCGCACTCATTGTCAATTTCAACGAACGGTATCCATGCCGTTACGAACTCCTCCATATCATGCAACCGGCCACCATCCTGATGAGCCGGACCTAACCCTTCAGGATGATTCGGGTGCACGGCGCGACACCCAGGCGGTATGCGTAGAAATGATGTCGGGCCTAGAATTGCATCCAGTACACCCGACAACTTCAACATTTGCGCTAGGGGCACAAAGTATTGTTCCGAAATTGTTTGGCCACACCCCGATAGAGGGTTGTCGGTGTGCGTCGACTGATAATTAGGCCCATATTTATTATCAATATAGCTCGGAAGAAACCGAAGCGTTTTGTCGACAAGTTCGTGAGGGATGACGTGTTTAACGAGGACGAATCCATGGCTATTAAAATGATCTGCGATACTTTTTATGACTGCCGACGTCATGCATCTATCCTAAAAGGCCAGGCGCTCCCCCGGCACACATTTTTTGAATGATAGCCACCCGTATGGGGCTTTCCATCGGAAATCGTAAGGAATGTTGGGTCAGTTTGTATGACCTGATGCGATGTAAAGATGAAATCGCCTTGCCCAATTTTAGTTAAGATTGGCGCCCACTCGGATCGCTAACGCGATCCTCCGTGCACCTAGCTTTCATTAGCAAGGCTTGCCGAGCTTAGGAAAGCTTGTGCTCACGCGGGCTGTTCGGAGAAATTGGCGCCCACTCGGATCGCTAACGCGATCCTCCGTGGCACTCAATTTTCCTAAACTCGTTTCACGCGTTAAGTAAAATTGGTGCCCCCGGCCGGACTTGAACCGGCACGTCCGTTACCAGACAACGGATTTTAAGTCCGTTGCGTCTACCATTCCGCCACGGGGGCCTGCTGACCTGATTGCAGGTGATGCGCTCGATTATCAGATCGGCGCGAAAAGTCCTACGGCATTTTTGTGGGCGTATTGATCGGCTTAATCGAGAGCTTCAAAACAGCGTTTAGGGCGCTGGCCCCAAAACCGGCTCGGCACCCAATTTGCGCATAGTCTCGGCGACTTTACCAATCACCACCGCAATGCTGTCCTTGTCGGTGCCGCGCGCAACAATCGAGGTCCCCAGCTTATCGTGCCGCATGAAAGGGTAGCTGCCCACGGCCACGGCGGGGTGTTCAGCCTGGATTTCAGCCAGCCGTGCCGCGATATCGCCCTCACGCACGTGGCCGTCGACACTTTGCGAATAAACCGGCGGGCCCCCTTGCAGCGACGGTGCAATGGCTTCGAACATGGCGCGGGCCACACTGGGCACGCCGGCCAGCACGAATACATTCTCGATCCGGTAGCCCGGCGCGACACTGATGAGGTTTTCAATCAGGCTTACGCCATCGCCATCGGGTACTTCGGCCATGCGCAGGCGCGCCTCGTTGGTGCGCTCGCCGTAGTACGCACGCAGCTTCTTTTCCACATCAGGATGCCGGATCACCTTACGGCCAAAGGCCTTTGCCACGCAGGGTGTTGTGATGTCGTCATGCGTGGGGCCGATGCCGCCGGTGGTGAATACATATGTGTATTCTTTGCGGCAGGTATTTAAGGCGTCGACAATTTTGGCTTCTACATCGGGCACCACACGCGCCTCGCGCACCGGAATCCCCAAACTGCCCAGCCGCTCGGCCAGGAATTTTAAGTTTAAATCTTGTGTGCGGCCCGACAAAATTTCATCGCCGATGATAAGCACGCAAGCTGTGGGGTTGGGTGTTTGGCTCATGCGGCTACTGTAAGCGCAGCTGTACGTTCAACGCAATTCAAAGGCGGGCTTCAAGCCAATGCGCGTTTCAAATGTTCGATCAGCGGAACATCGGCCGGCGGCATGGCGTAGGCTTCAAGCTCGGAGGCCGTCGCCCAAGCCACAGCCTGGTTCTCGGCGGGCGTAACTTCGCCAGCCCACGCACGGCACGCGTAGACCGGCATCAACAGATGAAATTTTTCATAGGTATGTGAGGCAAAGGCCAGCGGGTGAAGGTCGGCAGCTTGAACCGTGATGCCGAGTTCTTCGTGCAATTCACGCACAAGCGCCTGTTCGGGTGTTTCGTTTGGCTCGACCTTGCCGCCCGGAAACTCCCACAGTCCGGCCATGGATTTTCCCGCTGGTCGTTGCGCCAAAAGCACGCGCTTTCCCGTCATCAGGGCCGCCGCCACCACCAGAACAACAGGCTTTCCGGTGCTCATAAAGATCAGGTGCGGTACGAACCGTTGATGTCGATGTATCCATGGGTGAGATCGCACGTCCACACGGTTGCGCGGCCGTGACCCACATTAATGTTCACATCGAACACGATGTCCTGGCCCTTCATGTGGGCCACAACGGGCGTTTCGTCGTAACCCGGCACGGCTTCACCGTCACGCGCCACGTCTACACCGCCAATTTTAATGCCCAGCTTGTCGCGGTCCACACGCTCGCCCGACTTGCCGACCGCCATGACAATGCGGCCCCAGTTGGCGTCTTCACCGGCGACAGCGGTTTTCACCAGCGGTGAATTGGCAATGGCCATGGCGATGCGGTGTGCTGCTTTGTCGTGCTCTGCACCCGTCACGTTGATCTCCAGAAACTTGGTGGCGCCTTCGCCGTCGCGCGCCACAAGTTTGGCAAGCTCGACCATCATATCGTTCAGCTTGGCTTTGAAATCTGCCAACCGCGGGTCATGCGGATGGCCAACCGCGTCGTGCGCCGCCTGACCGGTTGCGAACATCAGCAAAGTGTCCGACGTTGAGGTGTCGCCATCAATCGTCATGCAGTTAAAGCTTTTGTCGGCACCGCTTGATACCAGGTACTGCACGGTCGCCGCATCAAGCTTTGCATCGGTGAAAATGTAGGCCAGCATCGTCGCCATATCGGGCGCGATCATGCCCGCACCTTTGCAGAAGCCCACAATATTCACGGCCTTGCCGTCGATGGTGGCCGTGCGTGTGGCGACTTTAACAAACGTATCGGTCGTCATAATGGCTTGCGCGGCATCAAAGGCTTTGTCGGCGCTGAGCTTTGTTTTGACGTCCGGCAGGGCGGCGACGATTTTTTCATACGGCAAAGCAACACCGATGGTGCCCGTGGACGACACGAACACCTCGTTGGGTTTGCAGCCGAATGTTGCCACCGCGCCGTCAACAGTTTTGGTCACAGCCTCAACGCCCTTCTTGCCCGTGAAGGCGTTGGCGTTGCCGGCGTTCACCACCAGCACGCGGGCTTGGCCCAGTTTGCGGTTCGCTTTGCACAGGTCCACGGCCGAGGAGGCGGTCAGAGATTTGGTGAACACGCCGCCCACGGTGGTGCCCGGGGCCAGCTCAGCCACCATCAAATCGGTACGCCCGGCGTAACGGATCCCGGCCGCGTGGGTTGCAAACCGCACCCCGGCAATATTGGGCAGGGGCGGCACATTTTTGGGGGCCAGGGGCGATACAGGATGGCTCATCGGACAGTCCTAAAGTGGTGGCGCAAAACGCGATTTTAGCAGGCTAATTTTGGGCGGCGCTTCAATGACACAGCTCAACCCTGCTCACAAGCACAGAACAGGCTTTGGGGCCATCGCGCTACATTCTTTTAAAGCATTGCAAATAAATAATAATTTGGCTTTATCCCTGACCATGGAAATCCTGCAAATGTTGGCCGCTTCCGTTGACTTATAGGGACAGCACTTCTATCTGTCTCACGCATGCCAAAAGGCCGGGGGGCCATCACACGCCAAACCTCCGGCTGCCGTTTTCACGATTTTCGAGGTTTCAATGCTCGGCGCCCTTAAACGCCTGTTTCCTTCGCGCAATGAACGGATCATCAAGTCCCTGCGCCCGATTGTTGAAGCCATTAACGCCAAAGAAGCTGAAATTGCCGCCCTGGATGATGCCGGTGTGCGCGCCCGTACCGACTGGCTGAAGGGCCGTTTGGAAAAAGGCGAAACCCTGGAGCAGATCCTACCGGATGCCTTTGCCACCGTCCGTGAAGCTGCCAAGCGTACCCTCAAACAGCGCCATTTCGATGTGCAGCTGATGGGCGGCATGGTGTTGAACACCGGCAAGATTGCCGAAATGGGCACCGGCGAAGGTAAAACCCTGGTCTCCACGCTGCCGGTGTACCTGAACGCGCTGACGGGCAAGGGCGTGCACGTCGTGACGGTCAACGATTACCTGGCCAAGCGTGACTCGACCTGGATGGGTCAGATCTTCAACTTTTTAGGGATGAGCGTCGGCTGCATTCAAAGCCAGATGCTGGACCGCGACCGCCGCGCGGCTTACGCCGCAGACATTACGTACGGCACCAACAGCGAATTCGGCTTCGATTACTTGCGCGACAACATGAAGTACTCGATCGAAGAAATGGTACAGCGTCCGTTTAACTTCGCCATCGTCGACGAAGTGGACTCGATCCTGATTGATGAAGCGCGCACTCCGCTGATCATTTCCGGGCCCTCGCAGGACCGCAGCGATTTGTACGACCGCGTCAATAAAATCATCCCGCTGCTGAAAGACGAACACTACGAGAAGGACGAAAAACAGAAGTCCATCACCTTTACCGATTCGGGAACCGAATTCGCCGAGCAGTTGCTGCGCGATAACAACATTCTCACCGACGGCAATCTCTACGACATTCAGAACATCGAGCTGGTGCACCACGTGAACCAAGCCTTGAAGGCCCACCACATGTTCAAGCGCGATGTCGATTACCTGGTGCGCGACGAGCGCGTGCATTTGATCGACGAATTCACCGGCCGTATCATGGAAGGCCGCCGTTTGTCTGAAGGCCTGCACCAGGCCATCGAAGCCAAAGAAGGTGTTTCGGTTCAGAACGAAAACCAGACATTGGCCACCGTGACGTATCAGAACTATTTCCGCATGTACCCGAAGCTGGCCGGCATGACCGGCACGGCCATGACGGAAGAAGAAGAGTTCAGCACCATCTATGGCCTTGATGTGGTCGATGTGCCGCCGAACATGCCGCGCGCCCGCAAGGACGAGCACGACGAAGTCTATCGCACGGCCGATGAGAAATACGACGCCATCGTGGCCTTGGTGAAGGAATGCCAGGCACGCCAGCAGCCGGTTCTGGTGGGCACCGTGTCGATTGAGAAATCTGAAGTGCTGGCCGACCGCCTGCGCAAGAAGGCCGGTGTGAAACCGCAGGTGCTGAACGCCAAATACCACGAGCAGGAAGCCTACATTATCGCCCAGGCCGGCGTGCCCGGCTCGGTGACCATTGCCACCAACATGGCCGGTCGCGGGACCGACATTCAGTTGGGCGGCAACCCGGCTTATCGTTTCGAAGAAGAAGAAAAACGCCTGGGCCGCGCGCTCACCGATGCTGAAAAAGAAGCCGTGATTGCCGATGTTGCCGAAAAGAAGCGCGTCGCCATGGCGGCCGGTGGTCTGTACGTGGTCGGCACCGAGCGCCATGAATCGCGCCGCATCGACAATCAGCTGCGCGGACGTTCGGGCCGCCAGGGCGACCCCGGCGCCTCGAAGTTCTTCCTGTCGTTGCAAGACGACCTGATGCGCATCTTCGGTTCCGAGCGCATGGACAGCATGCTGGTGCGCCTGGGCCTGGAGAAGGGCGAAGCCATCATCCATCCGTGGATCAATAAAGCCATCGAGAAAGCGCAGCAGAAAGTTGAAGCGCGCAACTTCGACATCCGCAAAAATCTGTTGCAGTTCGACGACGTGATGAACGTGCAGCGCCGCGAGATCTTTGATCAGCGCAAAGAAATGATGACGACCGATGACGTCTCAGGCTTGGTCGAGCATATGCGCTATCAGATTATCGATGACCTTATCCGCAAGTTCATCCCCGAGCGCGCGATGCCGGAAGAATGGAATGTAGTGGGCCTGCACGAAGAGGTGATGCGCATTCTGGGCTTGAATTTGCCGTTCAAGGAATGGGCGGCCGAAGAAGGTATCGCGGACGAGGAAATTCGCGAACGTCTCACCAACGCCATCGACATCAAGATGGCCGAGAAAGTGGCCAACTATGGCCCCGATCTGATGCGCCGCGTGGAAAAAAGCCTGCTGTTGCAGACCATCGACCACGGCTGGCGCGATCACTTGGCGCGTTTGGATTACTTGCGTCATGGCGTGAATTTGCGCGCTTACGGCCAGAAGACGCCGCTGCTTGAGTATCAGCGCGAAGCCTACATCATGTTCGAGGAAATGCTGGAATCGTTGCGTGAGCGCGTGACGGCTATTCTCTCGCATGTCGAAATTCAAGTGCAGCGTGATCCGCAGCCGGAAACACAGACGCAACAACTGCCGCCACGCCCATTGACCACGCCTGCCGCCGTGGGCCAGATGCCCGCGCGCGATCCGGCTGATCCGGCCACGTGGGGCCGTGTCGCGCGTAATGAAGCTTGCCCCTGCGGTTCGGGCAAAAAGTACAAGCATTGTCACGGCACAGTGGCCTCGGAGCCCGTCTCGGCTTGAAGATTTTCGGCCTGAAAACTTTCGGCCTGATGCCTTAGGAGTAGATCCAATGGCGGCAGACTCGATGTTGGAATCCGTACTTGTGGCGCAGCGTGTCGATACGCTGAGCCGGCTCAGCAATGCTGCGCAAGCCAGCGAGCAACAACGTGCGCGGCAGGCCGTCGGCGAGATCAGCGACCAAGCGCGCAACGCGCAGGACTTGAACACGGCCACGCTGCCAACCAACTTGTTGCCGGTCGATCCCAGCCGTGGCCGCAACTTGAATATCGTAGCTTAAGCTTTTTCAGCAGCGTCACAGACGCGCACTGGAATGCACTGATGTCTGAACGTCAGAACGCAGCCGCGCCATTGCAGGGCCCGGTGGTGGAACGCATCCCCCACGGCGACGACCGCTTGCGCATGGTGTGTGGCGACTGCGGCTTTGTGAACTACGTCAACCCCCGCATCATCGTGGCCGCCGTGCCGGTGTGGGACAATAAATTCCTGCTCGCACGCCGTGCCATTGAACCACGCAAGAATTATTGGACGATCCCCGCCGGCTTTCTGGAAGTGGGCGAAACCGCCGAAGCGGGTGCCGTGCGCGAAACCTGGGAAGAAGCGCGGGCGCGGGTGAAAACCGATGCGCTGTTGGGCCTCTACAACATCGCCGCCATCGGCCAGCTTTATGTCGTTTACCGCGCTGCTATGCTGTCGGGCGAATTCGGCGTTGGTCCTGAAAGTCTGGATGCGCAATTGTTTGCGTGGGACGAAATCCCGTGGTCGGACTTGGCGTTCCCGTCAATCCGTTGGGCGCTGCAAGACTACAAAAAAGCCGAAGGGCAAACCAACTTCGCGCCTTTCAGCGAACCGCCAGACATCCACTGGCTGAGATAAACAAAAACTAAAAACGGGATGGGCACACCAAGTGACAACAGTACTGGCGATCCGACATGTGGCCTTTGAAGACTTGGGAACGCTTGGCGATATTTTCGCCACGCGCAAATGGACGCACCGTTATGTAGAGGCCGGCACGGTTGACTGGTCCGCCCTTGATCCCTTGGCTGACGACCTGGTCGTGGTGCTGGGTGGCCCTATTGGTGTCTACGAGGCCGATGACTATCCCTTCCTCAGCAAGGAAATCGAATTCCTGAAAAAGCGTCTCGCGGCCGAAAAACCGACCTTGGGGTTGTGCTTAGGCTCGCAACTGATTGCGGCTGCTTTAGGGGCGGCTGTATACCCGGCGGGCGTGAAGGAAATCGGTTGGATGCCGCTGCAGATTGTCGGCGTGGGCCAGGCGTCACCGCTGAAACATCTTTCTGCGGAACAAACATTCATGTTCCATTGGCACGGCGACACCTTCGATTTGCCCGATGATGCGTTGCTATTGGCTTCGACAGAGGCCTGCAAAAACCAAGCGTTCATCTGGCACGATACGGTCTTGGCGCTACAATGCCACCCTGAGGTTCGCGCGCGTGATCTGGAGAATTGGTTCATTGGTCACGCTGCTGAACTAAGTGCAACGCCTGGCATCAACGCGCGCATCCTGCGCGGCGATACGCAGCGCTATGGTCCTGCATTAGAGCGGCAGGCGCGGCTGTGTTTCGGCGCGTGGCTGGATAGCTTGAAACTCGGTTCCAGGTGATGGCGATGCGGATGCCCGTGCTGTTCCTCGGCCATGGCAGCCCCATGAATGCGCTGGCCGATAACGCATATACGCAGCGCCTCAATGCGCTGGGACGCGCATTGCCGAAACCAAAAGCCGTACTGTGCATCTCGGCTCATTGGGAAACCCACGGCTCGCTGGTCACGCACATGGCAAACCCACGCACCATTCACGACTTCGGCGGGTTTCCACAGGCGTTGTTTAATGTGCAATACCCGGCGCCTGGCGATCCGGCCTTGGCTGACCGCATGACGAAGCTGATCCCAGGGTTGCGTCTGGACGAAGCCTGGGGCTTGGATCACGGCACGTGGTCGGTGTTGCGTCATGTGTACCCTGCGCCCGATGTGCCGGTATTGCAACTCAGTATGGATCGGGCCTTGTCGGGCGCGCAGCATTTCCAAGTGGGCGAGAAACTCCGCGCGTTGCGCGATGAGGGCGTGTTGATTGTCGGCAGCGGCAACATTGTCCACAACTTGCGCAAAATAAATTGGGATACGGCGGCTGCTCCGCATGCCTGGACGCTGGAATTCGATGCCTGGGTTAAGACGCAGCTTGAGCGCGGCGACTTTGCAAGCCTCTGCGTCGATGCGTGGCACACCGAAGCGGCGCGCTTCAGTGTGCCCACGCCCGAGCACTACCTGCCGCTGCTGTATGTGCTGGGCGCTGCCGACAGCACGGATCAGTTGTCGTTCATATACGAAGGCTTTGAACACGCATCATTGTCGATGCGCTGCATTCAGCTGGGTTAGTTTTCTAGACCCATCAAACTGCGGGCAAAGCTGTGGGACGTGAAGGGCCGCAAGTCTTCAACGCCTTCGCCCACACCGATAAAGTGGATCGGCAGACCGAATTTTTCAGCCAGCGCCACCACAACGCCGCCTTTGGCAGTGCCGTCGAGCTTTGTTAGCACCAAACCTGTCACGCCAATCATCTGCTTGAAGGCATCTACTTGGGCATGCGCATTCTGGCCGATGGTGGAATCCAATACCAGCAGCGTCGCATGGGGTGCGGTTTCATCGACCTTCTTGATCACACGAACCACCTTTTGCAGTTCGTTCATCAGGTTTTCTTTGTTGTGCAGGCGGCCCGCTGTGTCGATCAGCAGCACATCGTCGCCGCGCTTGCGCGATTCGATCAACGCATCGAAGGCAAGGCTTGCGGCATCGGAACCCGTATCGCGCGCAATGACGGGCGAGCCCGTACGGCTGCCCCAGACCTTTAATTGCTCAACAGCGGCCGCGCGGAAGGTGTCGCCCGCCGCCAACGTGGATTTCAGCTTCTGGTCTTTGTACATCTGCGCCAGCTTGCCGATGGTGGTGGTTTTGCCCGCACCATTCACGCCCACCATCAGAATCACGAAAGGCTTTTGCGCCGGATCAACCGACAGGGGCAATGCGACGGGTTCCAACACTTTGGCAATTTCGGTCGCAAAGAAGGCGCGCACTTCGTTGCCCTCCACATCCTTACCGAAGCGCGTTTTGGCCAAGTCCTGCACCAGGCGTGCCGCTGTCGCTGAACCCAGATCAGCGCTGATCAAGAGTTCTTCCAGGTGCTGAAGCGTTTCCTCGTCCAGCTTCTTTTTCGTGAATAAGTCGCCGATACCGCCGACAATGCGGGCCGATGATCGCGCAAGACCAGCTTTCAGGCGGGCGAACCAGTTTGTTTTGGGCCAGCCTGTTTTGGAAGCGTCAGGTGTTTCGGTCATGCGGAAATACGTTCGCCAACTAAATGTGTATCTGTGGCGCTGACGATGCGTACATCCATCAGCTCGCCATGGGCCGCATCGGCGACATTCACCGGCACATAGTGTTCGCAATGTCCGGTGCCACGACCTTCGATAAAATTGCCTTCCATCAGCACGCGCGCGGTTGAACCCACGCGCGACTTTAAGTAAGCCGCCATGGCAGCTTTGCCCTTTTCACGCAGCTGGGCCGCGCGCGCTTTAATGACCGCACCGTTCACCTGCGGCATTTTGGCTGCCGGCGTGCCTTGGCGGATCGAATAGGGGAACACATGCATGTGTGTCAGGCCGCAGTCATCGATCAGCGCCAGTGAGTTCGCGAACATCTCATCGGTTTCCGTGGGGAAGCCCGCGATGATGTCGGCACCGAACACAGCATCGGGGCGACAGCTACGAATCTTCTCAACAAACGCAATAATGTCAGCGCGGTTATGCCGGCGTTTCATGCGCTTCAAGATCATGTCGTCACCGGCCTGCACCGAAATATGGATGTGCGGCATGACGCGCGGGTTATCGCCAATCACGCTCAGCAAATCATCGTCCAACTCAGCCGGATCGATGGATGAGAGGCGTAATCTGGGAAGTTCAGGAACGGCCGCCAGCAAGCGGCGCAGCATTTGGCCCAGTGTGGGCTGGCCCGGCAAATCGCTGCCATAGCCGGTGATATCGACGCCGGTAATGACGACTTCTTTAAAGCCTTTGGCAACAAGTGCGCGCACTTCTTCGGTAATGCGGCCCATAGGTACGCTGCGGTTATTGCCGCGCGCAAACGGGATGATGCAGAAGGTGCAGCGATGGTCGCAGCCTTGTTGAACTTGCACAAAGGCACGCGTGCGGCCATCAAAGCCTTCGATCAGATGCTCAGCAGTTTCACGCACTTCCATAATGTCGCTGACAAGCACCGGCGTGGCGTTCTCGGGCAGGAAGCTCTCGCGCTTCATTTTATGTTCGTTGCCGATCACGCGCGCTACTTCTGGCATGCCTGCATACTTGGCGGGGTCCAGCTGCGCGCCGCAACCGGTCGCGATGATCGTGGCCGTGGGGTTGTCGCGCTTGAGCTTGCGGATGGCTTGCTGGCCTTGGCGCTCGGCTTCTTTCGTCACCGCACAGGTGTTGACGATGATGGTGTTGCTTAAGCCCGCACCTTGCGCGTGCTCGCGCATCACTTCGGACTCGTAGGCGTTCAAACGGCAGCCGAAGTTCACAACATCAACGCCGGCTTTCTTCATCATGTTCATGACGGAATGGTCCAAGTGCCGTCGAACACATAAGCCACCGGCCCGGTCATGATCACGTGGCCGTCGTCGCGCCACTCAATGTGCAGATCACCGCCATCCAATGTGATGGTCATAGCGCGTTCGGTGAGCCCGCGGCGGATCGCTGCCACAGCACTGGCGCATGCACCCGTACCGCAGGCTTGCGTGATCCCCGAGCCGCGCTCCCACACACGCATTCTTAAATGCGTGCGCGACAGCACTTGAATCACTTCAATATTGGCGCGTTCGGGGAACAGCGAGTGGTGTTCCAGCTTCGGGCCCACATTGGCCAAATCAACCGCCTCAGCATTGGGCACAAAGAACACCGCGTGCGGGTTGCCCATGCTGACACCCACGGGATCACTTAAAGCGCCTTCGCTGATACCGAGATGAAGCGTGTCGCGCTCTTGCGACAACGGAATTTCGCGCCAATCAAGTTTGGCAGGGCCCATGTCGATGGAGATGAGGCCGTTCTTGGCGCGCGTGGCAATCACGTCGCCGCCCAAGGTTTCGATGACAAGCTTGGTCTTGCCCAATTCGTTCATCAGCAGGTCGGCGACACAGCGCACGCCGTTGCCGCATTGCTCGGCCACAGTGCCGTCAGCATTGCGCACGCCCATGAAGGCATCGCCGCCGTTGCGCGGATTTTCGATGATCAGAATTTCATCGCAGCCCACGCCCCAGCGCCGGTCGGCCAAAGTCTTGGCGGTGGCTTGGGGCAAATCGAGCGCGCGGCCGCGCACATCAAGAACGACAAAGTCGTTCCCGATCCCATGCATCTTCCGGAACGGAAGCTCGCGCGGCTGGAGGGCGCGACTCGCGGGGGCGGTGCTGGTCATGGCGCGGGTTATAGGTGTGGGGGTGAGGCCTGTCTAGCAAGGCGGGGCGGACGCCAATCCACCCCAACCCATGGCCGCAAAATATGGGCTAGAATTTCTTTCAATATATTGATTTTATTAAATAAAATTACTTTGAAACTGACAGGCGCCCCACTTTTGATGGCTCTCGCCTATAAATAAAGCCCGGTTGCCTTGACCCTGTGGGGCCCACGGCGTACACACACGGCGCTTCGGCGGGGCCTTTCAGTCCTGCTAAGGCGTTGTGATTTCACAACTTTGCAAATTACTCCCGCTCCCGAGGGGGCCCGTCAGTCTGCGCGTTGCGCTCACTGGCGTCATTTGTGCTTTGCGCGTCGCGCTGTGTGCAAATGCCTTCTCGAGATCGGGTTTGGAAGAACCGATGTTCGATAGTCTTTCAGATCGCTTGGGAGGAGTGCTGTCGCGTTTAACGCGACGTGGCGCGCTGACCGAGTCTGATGTGCAAGCGGCCATGCGCGAAGTGCGCGTGGCGCTGCTGGAAGCCGACGTCGCGTTGCCGGTCGTCAAAGACTTCATCGAGAAAGTTTCGGCCCAAGCGGTCGGCGAAAAAGTCATCAAGTCCGTCACCCCCGGCCAGATGGTCGTGAAGATCGTTCACGATGAACTGGTGCAGATGCTGGGCGGCGAGGCTGAACAAGGCGGCATCGATTTCGCAACGCAGCCGCCGGTGCCGGTGCTGATGGTGGGTCTGCAAGGCTCGGGCAAAACCACCACGACCGCGAAAATCGCCAACCGTTTGCAGTCTAAAGACCGCAAGCGCGTGCTGATGGTTTCGCTCGATACCTACCGCCCGGCCGCGCAAGAGCAGCTGGCGATCCTGGGCCGTCAGGTCGAAGTGATTTCGCTGCCGATCATTGAAGGCCAGAAGCCGCTCGACATTGCCAAGCGCGGTTTAAGCGAAGCCAAACTGGGTGGCTTTGACGTGGTGATGTTCGACACCGCCGGCCGTACCACTGTTGATGATGAAATGATGGCCGAGGTTGCGTCGTTGCGCGATCTCATCAAGCCGCATGAAACACTGTTGGTCACTGACGCCATGATCGGCCAGGACTCGGTCACGACGGCGAAAGCTTTCCACGATGCCTTGGGATTGACCGGCATCGTTCTGACCCGTGTTGATTCCGATGCTCGCGGCGGTGCTGCGCTGTCCATGCGCGCTGTCACCGGCCAGCCCATCAAGTACATCGGCCTGGGCGAAAAAGTTGATGCGCTGGATGTGTTCTCGCCCGCGCGTGTTGCCGGCCGCATTCTGGGCATGGGCGACATCGTCAACCTGGTGGAACGCGCCGCCGAGACGATCAAACAAGAAGACGCCGAGAAACTTGCCGCACGCATGATGGACGGCAAGTTTGATCTTGAAGATATGCTGAGCCAGATCCGTCAAGTGCAGAAGATGGGCGATCTGAAAGGCATCATGGGCATGATCCCGGGTTTGGGTGCCGCCATGAAGCAAGCCGCCGCCGCCAAGATCGACGACAACATGGTGAAGCGTCAGGAAGCGATCATCCTGTCGATGACCAAAAAAGAACGCCGCAACCCCGACATCATCAAAGCCTCGCGCAAGCAACGCATTGCAACGGGCGCAGGCATGACGGTGGCTGACGTGAACAAGCTGCTGAAGCAGCACATGGATATGGCCACCATGATGAAGCGCCTGAAGAAGATGGGCGGTTTAGGTGCCCTCGGCGCGATGATGGGCGGAATGGGTGGCAAAGGTTTGCCGGGCATGATGCTTGGCGGAATGAAACTGCCGGGTGGTCCTCCATTCGGTCGTCGATAAAGAGAGTCAGAGTTAAGTTCGTTTCGCGTTTTCGTTTTTCGTTTTGAGATCAAGTTCAACAGGAGAGATACCCGCATGGGCCTTAAAATCAGAATGTCGCGCGCTGGCACCACCAACCGCGCGTTTTACCGTATCGTCGTTGCCGACTCGCGCTCGCCGCGCGATGGCCGCTACATCGAGCGCTTGGGCACCTACAACCCGCTGCTGCCGCGCGAAAGCAAAGACCGCGTTGTGCTGAAGCTGGAACGCATCAAGCATTGGATGAGCGTCGGTGCTCTGCCGTCTGAACGCGTGCAGAAGTTTCTGGCGGCTCAAGGTGTGATGGCGGCTCCGAAGATCCGCCCGCAGACCAAGAAGGACAAGCCGAAGACCAAAGCGCAAGAGCGTCTGAAGGCGGCTGAAGAAGCTGCGGCAGCGAAAGCAGCCGAAGCTGCGGAAGCACCGGCGGCCTAACGCGCGACTTGCGGCAGCTTTAAACCATGGCCGCTGACCGTTCGGAAAATCGGGGTTTGCGCATCTGTCTTGGCGTCATTGTCGGCGCCAAGGGGATCAAAGGCGAAGTTCGCATCAAGAGCTTCACCGAAGATCCCTTCGATGTTGGGTCTTATGGACCTGTCGAGTCAGAAGATGGCGCGAACACGTGGACGGTCAAAGTTGTCGGCGAAAGTAAAGGTGCGGTGACCGCTCTGTTGAAGGGCGTTACCGACCGGAACCAAGCCGAAGCTTTGAAAGGCCAGAAGCTGTACGTGGATCGCGACAAGCTGCCTGCGGCGGAAGCCGGTACCTACTATCATGCCGACCTGGTCGGTCTGAAAGCGGTGCTGAATACCGGTGAAGGTGGCGGCGAAGAGATTGGGTCCGTGCTTGCCCTTTATAACTTCGGTGCTGGCGACATCATCGAAGTGGGCCACGACCAAAGAGATTCGACAATGGTGCCGTTTTCGGACGATGCCGTGGTCGAGGTGAATATCGAAGGCGGCTTTATCCGCATCGAACCGTTGCCCGGTTTGTTTGATGACGGTGATGAAGATGAGGCAGCTAACGAAGAGGAAGGAGACAACACCGGTTCTGACGATACAGCGGTAAAACGTCGTGAGTAGCAGTTTCAACGCCACTGTTCTGACGCTGTTCCCCGAGATGTTCCCAGGTCCCCTGGGGCATTCACTGGCGGGCAGAGCGCTAGAAGACGGTGTGTGGAGCTTAAAGCCCGTCGATATTCGCGGGTTTGCCACCGACAAGCATCGCACGGTCGACGATACACCCTTCGGGGGTGGCGCCGGCATGGTGATGCGGCCTGATGTTCTGGATGCGGCGATTGCCGCGTCGTATTCGGGCGAAGGTGCGCTGATCTACTTCACGCCGCGCGGGGCTGCGCTAACCCAAGCCCGCGTGAAGCGGATTGCAGTAGATAAGGCGGTCACGCTGATCTGCGGGCGGTTTGAAGGTGTCGATCAGCGGGTGTTGGAGGCGCGGAATGTCGAGGAGATCAGCCTTGGCGATTTCGTGCTCTCGGGCGGTGAACTGCCGGCGTTGATGTTGTTAGACGCTGTGGTGCGCTTGTTACCCGGGGTGATGGGACGAGCCGAGAGTTTGGACGAAGAGAGTTTTGAGACTGGCTTGCTGGAGTATCCGCACTACACCCGCCCAGATACCTGGAACGGAATGACGGTGCCGGACATTCTGAAATCAGGTCACCACGCCAAAGTATCAGCGTGGCGGCGGCAGCAAGCCGAAGAGGTAACGAAAGCCCGGCGGCCGGATTTATGGGCAACGTATCTGGCGAGCAGGCCTGAGAAGAAGTGAAGACTAAAGTTTTTAATCGACGTTAAAGACACAAAAGGACGAAACCATGAATGTGATCGATCAAATCAATCAGGACCATGTCGCGCAGCTGACCAGCGGCAAGTCCATCCCTGAATTCACGCCGGGCGACACCGTGCGCGTGTTCGTGAAAGTGAAAGAAGGCGACAAGAGCCGCCTGCAGGCTTACGAAGGCGTGTGCATCGCGCGTAAGAACGCCGGCATCAACTCTTCTTTCACCGTGCGCAAAATCTCGTTCGGTGAAGGCGTGGAACGCGTGTTCCCGCTGTTCGCTCCGGTTGTCGATAAAGTGGAACTGGTTCGCCGCGGTAAAGTGCGTCGCGCGAAGCTGTACTACTTGCGCGACCGTCGCGGCCGCTCGGCCCGTATCGCAGAAGAAATGATGGGCGGCGAAGCCGCTGCTGAAGGCGATAAGGCCTAAGGCGTTTTAAGCGCGCTGGATTTATCGGCGTGCTTATCACCACCACAATCAGGGGCGCCCCTCGGGATCGAGTGGGGCGCCCGGACCTGCTGTTGATGTAAAGCCTAAGCTTATAAGGGAGTGCCTGCCATGGCCGCGCCGCGTACGCTGTACGATAAATTGTGGGACAGCCACCTGGTTCATAGCGATGCCGATGGCAATGCCCTTCTTTATATTGATCTGCATCTGACGCATGAAGTGACGACGCCGCAGGCTTTCGAAGGTTTGCGGACCGCGCATCGCAAAATGCACCGCACGGATAAAACAATTGCCGTGCCGGATCACAACGTGCCCAGCACGCCCGACCGGTTGCAAAAAATCGACGATCCGGAAAGCCGCCTGCAACTCCAGATGCTGGAAGAAAACGCGCAGCACTTCGGCGTGCCGTACATTCCCATGTCCGATATCCGCCAGGGTATCGTGCACATCATCGGGCCAGAACAAGGTTTAACCCAACCGGGCAAGACCATTGTCTGCGGCGATTCGCACACGGCAACGCACGGTGCCTTTGGCGCATTGGCTTTTGGGATTGGCACGTCGGACGTTGAGCATGTGCTGGCCACGCAAACCTTGCAGATGAAGAAGTCGAAGAATCTGCGCGTCGCCGTGGACGGTGCTTTGCCCACAGGCGTGACGGCGAAGGACTTGGTGTTGGCGATCATCGGCAAGATGGGCACCGCCGGCGGCACCGGCCATGTGGTCGAATACGTGGGCCAAGTGTTCGCCGATCTGACCATGGAAGGTCGCATGACGGTCTGCAACATGACCATCGAAGCCGGTGCGCGTGCCGGCTTGATCGCGCCCGATGAAAAAACGTTCGAATACCTGAAGGGCAAGCCTCATGCGCCGAAAGCCGGTCAGTGGGAACAGGCCGTTGCCTATTGGAAAACGCTGAAAACCGACGACGGCGCCAAGTTCGACAAGGAAATTCGCCTGAACGCGTCGGACATCGTCCCGCACGTCACGTGGGGCACCAGCCCGGAAGACGTGCTGCCGATTACGGCCAACGTGCCGAATCCGGCGGATTTCACCGATCCCAACAAACAAGCTGCCGCCAAGCGTGCGCTGGAATACATGGGCCTCACGGCCGGTACGCCGCTGGAGAAAGTGAAGGTGGACAAAGTATTCGTCGGCTCTTGCACCAACGGCCGCATCGAAGACATCCGCGCTGCTGCAGCCGTGTTGAAGGGCAAAAAAATCGCCGCGCACGTAGGCATGCTGGTGGTGCCGGGCTCTGGCCTCGTGAAGCACCAAGCTGAAGAAGAAGGTTTGGATAAAATTATTATCGCCGCCGGCGCCGAATGGCGCGAGCCTTCCTGCTCGATGTGCTTAGGGATGAACCCCGACATTTTGCAACCGGGCGAACGCTGTGCGTCGACCTCTAACCGCAATTTCGAAGGCCGTCAGGGTCGCGGTGGCCGCACCCACTTGCTCAGCCCCGGCATGGCCGCTGCTGCTGCGGTGACCGGCTACCTCACTGATGTTCGTAAGATCTAAGCAAAGAGCACTCCAATGCCCGAGCACATCGCACAAGTTCTGAATGTAGAGCCCATCGTGGTCGACTTGGCCGCGATCCGTCAGGCGCGCGCAGACCGGGCAATGGAGCGCGACCCCATTGAAATCGTCGACTTCTCAAGCAAATTGGAAAGCTTGAAGGAATACGCGGTGCTGTCGGCGTTCGCGCGCCGCAAGAAGCACTACAGCTAATAACGCCAGCAGCCGATAGGGAGCAGAGAAGATGGAAAAATTCACGGTTCTTAAGGGAATCGCCGCACCCTTGCCGCTGGTCAACGTCGACACCGACATGATCATGCCCAAGCAGTTCCTGAAAACTATCAAGCGCACGGGCTTAGGCAAAGCCGTGCTGTTCGACATGCGCTTTAACGACGACGGTTCGGAAAAGGCCGACTTCGTGCTGAACCAGGAGCCCTACCGTCACGCGAAAGTGCTGATCGCCGGTGCCAACTTCGGCTGCGGCTCATCGCGCGAGCATGCCCCGTGGGGTTTGCATGATTTTGGCTTCCGCTGCGTCATTGCCCCCAGCTTTGCCGACATCTTTTTCAACAACTGCTTCAAGAACGGCATTTTGTGCATCACGCTGCCGCAAGCCGAGATCGACAAACTCACGGCCCAAGCGCAGAAGGGCAACACCAAGGGCAACGACTTCACGGTTGATCTCAACCAGCAGACCATTACGTCGCCCGACGGCACCGTGACCAAGTTCGAGGTCGACGCCACGCGCCGCCACAACTTGCTGAACGGCTTGGATGACATCGGCCTGACCCTGCAGCACGCCGAAAAAATCACGGCCTTTGAAGCCAAGCAAAAAGCCGAACAGCCCTGGTTGTACGCTTAAACTGGGGCTCTACGCTTAATCTTTTCGTTCTCATCGCTAGCATAGAGTTACCGCATGTCTGTTCCCGTCCGCAAAATCCTTTCTTTGGCCGGTGACGGCATCGGTACCGAAGTGATGACGGCCACGCGCCGCGTCATGGATTGGTTCCAATCCACCGGCCGCGTAAAATTCGAGATCACGGAAGGCCTTATTGGCGGTGCGTCCTACGACGTGCACAAAGTGCCGCTCACGGACGACACCATTAAACAAGCCATGGCGTCAGATGCCGTGCTGCTGGCCTGCATCGGCGGCCCGCAATACGACACGCTGCCCTACGAGCTGCGCCCAGAACGTGGCTTGCTGCGTTTGCGCAAAGAAATGGGCCTGTTCGCCAACCTGCGCCCGGCCATCGTGATGGATGCGCTGGCGGCGGCCTCGTCGCTGAAAGCTGATTTAGTGCGCGGGCTCGACATTATGATCGTGCGCGAGTTGATTGGCGGTGCTTACTTCGGCGAACCGCGCGGCATTGAGAACCTGCCCAACGGTGCGCGCCGTGGCTACAACACCATGGCTTATGCGACGCACGAAATTCAGCGCGTGGCCCGCGCGGCTTTTGAACTGGCGCGTAAACGCAACAAACGCCTCTGCTCGGTCGATAAAGCCAACGTGCTGGAAGCATCTGTTGTCTGGCGCGATGAAGTGACCAAGCTGCACAAAGCCGAGTATGCCGACATCGAACTCAGCCACATGTATGTGGACAACTGCGCCATGCAGTTGGTGCGCACGCCTAAGCAGTTCGATGTGATCCTGACCGAAAACCTTTTCGGTGATATTTTGTCGGATCTGGCGTCGATGATGACCGGTTCGCTGGGAATGCTGCCGTCGGCGAGTCTTGGCGCCGTGGCTGCAGATGGCCGTCAGGCCGCCTTGTACGAGCCCGTGCACGGCTCAGCGCCTGACATCGCGGGCAAGGGCATTGCCAATCCACTGGCCATGATCAGCTCGTTCGGCATGATGCTGAAGTACTCGCTGGGCATGGGTGCTGAGGCCGACTTGTTGGACAAGGCCATGCAGAACGTTCTGTCGGCCGGAATCCGCACCGGTGACATCATCGAGCCGGGTCAAACGCCGGTCAGTACAAATGCCATGGCCGATGCGATCGTCGCGGAACTGAAAAAGCTCGCGAAGTAACTAGGCTATACCCGCTGCATCGAGATGCGGCTTCAAGCGGTTGGTCACAAACAGCGCGAACATGCGAAAGTCGCTGTAGAGCGACCAGCCGGGGTACGTGAACGTCGCGGGTTTATTGTGCTCGACCATAAAGTGCGCGAGCCATGCGAAGCCATAGCCCGCGAGCGGCACAAAGATCAGATATGTGGCATTTGAAAAGATGCCGATGAAAAGGTACAGCAGCGCCAACCCTGTCCCAATGTAATGCAAGCCCCGCGTGGCAGGCTTGCCGTGTTCGCGCAAGTAATAGGGCCAAAACTCAGCGTATGAGGTGATGCGGTTGCTCATCGGTTGCCTTGCGGTTTGGGACCTCTGGGCGTAGTTTGCCGCAGCTTTTAGCCCAAGAAAATGGGCCGTTTTAACTGACTTCAAATAAGGACGCTTACCATGCCCGATTCATCACGCTCTGCCCGCGAAGGTTATGTGGTCGCGGTGATTGGCGCCACGGGCAACGTTGGCCGCGAAATGTTGCAAACATTAGTAGACCGTCAGTTCCCGGTGTCGAAAGTGCACGCGCTGGCCTCCGAGCGCTCCATCGGGTCTGAAGTCTCCTTCGGCGATGACGAGGTTCTGAAAGTGCAGAACCTTGAAACCTTTGATTTCAAAGGCGTGGACATTGCCCTGTCGTCGCCGGGCGCCAAGGTGTCTGCCATTCATGCCCCGCGCGCGGCCAAAGCCGGTTGCGTGGTCATCGACAACACCTCGCAGTTCCGCATGGACCCCGATGTGCCGCTGGTGGTGCCGGAAGTAAACCCGCAGGACATCGCGCGCTACAAAAAGAAGGGCATCATCGCCAACCCGAATTGTTCCACGATTCAAATGGTCGTGGCGTTAAAGCCGTTGCACGATGCGTTCAAGATCAAGCGCGTGGTGGTGTCGACATATCAGTCCACCTCGGGCCAGGGGAAGGCCGCGATGGATGAGCTTTTCAACCAGACGAAGGGCATTTACGCCAACCAGTCGCCGCTCGATACGAAGTCGCTGTTTACCAAACAGATCGCCTTCAACGTCATCCCGCACATCGACATTTTCATGGATGATGGTGCCACCAAAGAAGAATGGAAAATGACGGTCGAGACAAAAAAAATTCTCGATCCCAATATCCAGGTGCATGCCAACTGCGCGCGCGTGGGTACATTTGTCGGCCATGCGGAATACGTGAACATCGAAACCGAAAAGCCTATCACCGACAAAGAAGCGCGCGCGATTTTGTCGAAAGCCCCGGGTGTCACGGTGGTCGATCACCGTGTTGATGAAGGTTATGTCACGCCCGCGGAAATCGTCGGCGAAGACAACGTGTACATCTCGCGCATCCGCAAAGATGCCACGGTGCCCAATGGTTTGTCGTTCTGGATTGTGGCCGATAACCTGCGCAAGGGTGCGGCATTGAACGCGGTGCAGATTGCCGAAGTTCTGGCGCGGGATTATCTCAGCGTAAATGCGTAGTTTTTGTTTGGTCGCATTTTCCACGCCAACCGGCTTCCACTTGTCGGGAAAATGCTCCTAAGGATTCTCAAAAGCGCGGCTGATGAAGTCCGTCAGCCGCGTTTTTAATTTCGGCTTGTAATCGGCCCACCAGTTTGCGCACGCCAGCCGCACGCGCTCGGTTTCATTTGCGCCATTCAGTTTATGGATCAGGCTTACGGCATCAGCCCAATTCTCAATCGTGGGAATAGGGTGTGGACCCAGTAATGTCGTGAAGTAAACAAAATGCGGGCGTTGTTCGACGATGGGAATGCAGCCCGCTTCCAGCGCCTCATACACGCGGAACGAATCAATGTTCGACCAGCCGCTCGGGCTGGGGGCGAACACGCTGTCGTCCAACAGGGCGCGGTAATCGGCCGTGCTTAACGCATCGGCTGCGCCAAAGCCCGAGGTCAGGTGCGTAAAGCCCCCCGGCACTTTATTCATTTCAGCCAGCATTTCTGCGCGTGTGAGTTTTTTGCTATCACCCGCAAAGCCCCACATGTATTTACGTGTGGATGAAGGTTTGGGTGTCTCGCCCCGCGTGAATCCGGCTTTATAACCCAGTGGCAGCGTGAAAATGTTGGAGAAGGCCGCAAGGCGCTCGCTGTGATAATTGCGGATCACCGCGTCGCAGTATTTATATGCGCCAAGGTCGTCACGGAAAGTTTCGTCGCTCAGGTGCACCAGAATAATCCGCACGCCTTTGTTGAAGGCTTCACGGTAATAAGAAATTTTCTCTGGCACGAGGCGATTGTCGATCACAATCATGGGGTCGCTGATGTGCGCCCATTTATTGTCAAAGGCTTCGCCCGCAACGCTGTCCGCCAGCATGAGACGCAGCCAGTCCGTCTCCCAGGCTTGGGCGGGATCGAACTGCCAGACCAGTGTTGCTTTGCGCGGCTCTTTCTTTGCAAATTTACGTTCGATTAGCCGGTAATAAAACGCAGCATCGGTATTGCCTGGCTCTTTAGCCAGGATATCGGAAAGCTGATTTCCCGCCTCGAAGTAAAACCCCGACTCAAACCGCTCCAAAGCCCGTTTCAACGCATCGGATGGAGCCGGGTTGAGCAGGGTATGGCGCATGATAAAGCCGGTAAAAATGTCTAAAGCGAGAGCGCGTGACTAAGGACGATAATCACCAGCACAATGCCGAAAAGGCTGATCAAGGCCCCTTCGATTTTGTTCATCATCTGCAGGCGTTCGGGCACAAACTTGTGGCGGAACATGCGGGCCATGGAAATCAGAAATACCCACCACGCCAGTGAGCCTGCAAACACCGCGCTAATCAGCGCAACAGCGGATTGCGGCGCGGTCACTGGGTCGACCTGACCCAGGGCGGCAAACAAACCGATGGCGCCCAGCATGGTGGCGGGGTTGGCGATGGACAGCATGAATCCGGCCGCGAAGTCGCGCCGTTTGCGTCCCACCACGGGGCCGTTGTCTTCGGTTTTGATGGGTGAGAAGTATGTCGCGATGCCGACGCCGATGACGATCAGGCCGCCCAAAAGCCCAATGCTGCGCTGGTGGTCGGTGACGAACGTGGCGATGTACGTCAGACCAAGCCCCGCGACCGCGCCGAAAATCGCATCCACGCAGGCCGAGCCCAGGCCCACGGCTAACGCACGGCGCCAGCCGTCGCTAAGCGCGCGCTTGATGCACATCACGCCCACGGCGCCGACGGGGGCGGCCATCAACATCCCCACGATCAAGCCGCGGAGGATCGGGTCTTCAATAATAACAGTATCAAACATGGGCCTTTAGAGTGCTCGTCGGATAAAGTGCTTATCGCAGCGTATTTTGGCTTTGCGTTATAGCGAAGAGCAACGCCGTTACCAAGCATGCTGGACCAGGCAAGTTGCCTCGGATATCAAGACCTTGCATTATTTATATGTGGACCGACCCATGACATCTCCATCCCGGGCATTCCCATCCAGACCGCGCCGCAGCATGTTGTATATGCCTGCGTCCAACGCCCGTGCGCTGGAAAAAGCCAAAACAATCGCCGCCGACGGCCTGATCTTCGACCTTGAAGATGCGGTGGCCCCTGATGCCAAAGTGGCCGCACGCGGCGCGGCCGTGGGTGCAGTGCAATCGGGCGTTTATGGCAAGCGCGAAGTCATGATCCGCGCCAATGGGTTGGATACGCCCTGGGGCCGTGATGACCTGACCGCCATTGCAACCTCTGGGGCGCACGGGGTTGTTTTGCCCAAAGTGAATGATGCCGATGACGTGCGCATCGCAGCCGATGTGCTGCACGCAGCAGGCGCGCCCGACACCTTAGCCATCTGGGCCATGATGGAAACGCCCATGGGTATTTTGAATGCGCGCGACATCGCCGAAGCCTCGCCGCGCTTGGCGGGCTTTTGTGTCGGCACGGCGGATTTGGCGAAAGATTTGCACTGCGCACATCCATCAGACCGCGCGCCTATGCTGATGGCGCTGCAAACCTGCATTCTGGTGGCGCGGGCGTATGGTTTGTATGTGCTTGACGGTGTGCACGTGCAGTTGGACGACGAAGCCGGGTACGAGGCCGCCTGCCGCCAGGGCCGCGCGCTGGGTTTTGATGGTAAAACGCTGATCCACCCAAAGCAGGTGGATATTGCGAACGGTGTATACGCGCCAAGCCCCGAAGAGCTTGCGCGGGCACAAAGGCTAGTGGACGCCCACAAAGAGGCTGCCGCCAAAGGGCATGGCGTCACCACACTGGATGGGCGTCTGGTGGAAGTTCTGCATGTGGAAGAAGCCAAACGGCTGATTAAATATGCCGACGACATTGCGGCATTAGCAGGCGCGTAACGTCGATGGCGCTCACGCTCTCTGTTCTCGATCAGTCGCCCGTGCGCTCGGGTGGGAGCGCGTTTGACGCGATCAACGAGACGATCCAGTTAGCGCAAGCCACAGAGAAATTGGGCTATCACCGCTACTGGCTGGCCGAGCACCATGGCACCGATGGTCTGGCCGGCTGTTCGCCGGAAATTATGATCGCGCGCGTGGCGGCGGCCACGCAGAAAATGAAGGTGGGCGCGGGCGGTGTGATGCTGTCGCACTACAGCCCCTTAAAAGTGGCCGAGAACTTTGCCTTGCTGCAAACCATGTATCCGGGCCGCATTGATTTAGGATTGGGCCGCGCCCCCGGGGGCGATCAGCTCACCTCAGTTGCCATGCAGTATGGCTCGGAAATCGGTATCGAGTACTACCCCACTAAAATCATCGACCTGAAAGCGTTTCTGACCGGCACCGAACCCGCCAACAAGGCCTTGGCGAAGGTGAAAGTGACGCCAAAACCGGCCACGCCGCCCGAGATGTGGCTGTTGGGCTCGTCTGATGAAAGCGCAAAGCTGGCCGCCATGCTGGGGCTGCCATTTTCCTTTGCACACTTCATCAATCATAACGGCTCGCGCAACATTATCGCCGACTATAAAAACAGCTTCCTCGCGTCCGACGTTCTGAAAGAGCCCAGGGCCACGATGTGTGTGGCTGCCGTTTGTGCGCCCACGAAAGAAGAAGCCGAGCGCTTGGCGTTGTCGCGCGCATTGTGGCGCGTGATGCTGGAAAAAGGCGCATTAGGTCCGTACCCATCGCCCGAGGAAGCGGAAAAATATCCCTATACGGATTACGAACGCCGCATTGCCGACAAATCACGCGATGCGAGCCTGATCGGCGACCCTGCTTTTGTGCGAAAGGGCCTTGAGCAGTTGGCCAAGGAGCACGGCATCGATGAAATTCTGGTGGTAACGATCTGTCACGATTTCGCGGCGCGACTGCGGTCTTATGAACTGATTGCACGCGAATTTGGTTTGGCCCAAGCCTAACGCCTTACAAATCAGGAGCGTGTGGCATGGCTGTCAGTCAAATGGTGCGCGCGGCGTTGATGGTCTCGGACCTCGATCAAAGCCGCGCTTTCTATACCAAGGTCATTGGTCTTTCAGATGTTTACATGGAAGGTGAAGCCAAGGGCGGCAACATGCACGCGCTGATCGGCATGCCTTCAAGTGTGACCACGCGCGTGTGCGTACTGAAAGTGCCCGGCAAACCTGAGTACGGCATGGTGGGGTTGTTCGAGGTGAAAAACCCATCACCGCCGCCGATTCAACGCCAGAACGCCAGCTCGAACGTGGGTGAACTGTGCATGGTGTTTTACTGCGACAATCTTGACCCCGTGCACGATTACGCGGTGAAAAATGGGCTTACGATTGTCTCGCCACCGGTACCTTTACGCGTGCGCGGGCACGTCAAACAGCGCGAAATGACCCTGCGCGGGCCCGACGGCGAAAAAATCAATCTGATCGAGTGGGATTTGGCCAAAGCCGATGGCGGCGACCGGCCCGAGAAGTGGCCTGGCGTTCCCGAGTAAGTCTTAGGCGAGTTTGGGCCCTTCGGGCTCGTCCGCATCGCTGTCCAAGGCTTCGGATTGTTCTCGCAGCGTGAAGAACACGCGGTCGATGAACTTCTTTTTTTCGTCTTCCAAAATGGCCTGCTGCTCGGGTGAGAAGGCATAGCCTTCCACGTCGTCGCCCAGCAGCACGCCTTTTTTGGCGGCCGCCGCTTCAACCGAGGCCAAGCGCTCCTTCACCACCCACAACTCTTGGGCCAGCTGCATGGTGATCGATACCAGTTCGTCGATGCCTTGCGCATCGAAGAAGCGGTACTGCTTGCCTTTGACGGTATCGCGCAGTTTGGTCTGCGTCTTTTTCACTTTGGCGGCGAACATATCTCTACAACCTATTTCCAAGCACCGAAGGTAAACCATTGCACGCCGTCAACCAGGCGGCCCATGTGGTTCTCACCTTTGGCGGCGGGTTTCGTATCGTCGGCGACAGCTTTTGCAATCGCGTCTTCGCCGTAGAAGTTCATGGAGGGCGCGGTGTACTGGAAATACTTGCCCTTCTTAAAGCCGCCGGCCACACACTCTTCCCGCGGATCAAGATCGCGGAAGGCTTTGTAGAAGGGCTCTTTATTATAGAAGCTGTCCCAATCGAGATAAAAGCTGTCATAGGGTTGCAGCATGCTGTTGGGCGGCAGCTCGTAGTGCAGCATCACACCACCCGGTTTTAACATGCGGTAGGCTTCTTTGAAGATCGCGCGGATATTTTTCTTCGGCACTTCGTGCAGGAACATGCACGAGTAAATCACATCGAATGTTTCATCGGGGTAATGCGTGTGCTCGGCGTCCTTCTGGGCAAAATGCGCGGTGACGCCGTAGCTTTGTGCGCGGCCATGGGCGTAGCGCACAGCGGGTGCGCCGACATCAATGCCGTACACTTCAGCTTCGGGGTAACGCTCTTTCCACGGCAGGGTGGAATGCCCCAGCGTGCAGCCGAGATCCAAAATCTTTTTCGGTTTAAAGTCCGGGTAGCGCTTGGCGAAGTAGGTGGACACCGACTGCGTAATGTCATCCATGCGCGGGCCCAAGAAGCCCATGGCGAACACCGACAGGCCGTTGTCGAAGATGGCCCCCTGGCTCACGTCGTCGGCCATGTGCTCTTCGTGGTAGTTGCCGGCCATCAAGTGCACATCCAGTTCCGACACATAGCGCGGAATTTGCATCTTGGGGTCTACGGTCAATGTGCCGCTGGCGTTCTCGGTGGACTGGCCCAGCACCTTCACACGGCGCGACAAGTCTTCGGCTTCACGCTCAATGCCGGGGATAACGCTGCGGAAACACATTTCCTGCGTATTGCAGCGCATGGCTGAATAAAATTTGAAAATCGTTTCAGGTTTCAGCGCCTTGTGAATCTCGGGCGCCGTTTTTGGCGCGCGCTTGTTCTTTTTCTTGAAGGCGGGCTGCACCTTCTTTTCGTACACCGTGCGCATATTGCCTGACAGGCTGTTGAGCACATAGCTGCGCATACCCGAGACAAAGTGCTGCCGCGCCAGTTCATCGCGCGTGTACTCGACTTTCAGGTCGTGATTTACATTCTCGGTCATGGTGTTCTCCAAGCGCTTATGCGTCGTCGCAGATCAGATGGCCTTTAGAGTATCGGCGCTTGGTGGCGCGGCTGTCCATGCGCACCCACAACGCTTTCACCACATGATCTTTGTTTTCGGCTTTAACATTACGCCGGTCGCCACACGCTCGCTGTGGCCTTCGAGGCTGGGGTGAATCGCGCGTCATCGCGCCGGAGAATCGGGGCCG